>CAMCCW010000034.1 GCA_945873395.1 uncultured Lactobacillus sp.
TGGCTTAATCTAGTTCTCAAAAATCTCTTCATCCTTACCGATTGACAAAGAGCCATTAAAAGGAATTCGGTTCGCCGGATTCCTTTTTTTGATTTAAAAAATGATAAAACCGTTGTGATGTCTGGCAATTGGTTGCAATTGCGTGACAGCTAGGGTAAACTAATAAAGTATGTACAGACCAGCCTATATTAATGTAGTGATGGTCAAATTGATTTGTTATTGGAGGAAATAAAATGTCAGCAAAATGGGAACGCGATAGCGATGCCAGCAAAGGTACATTGACATTTGATATCGATGTAGACACTATTAAGAAGGGAATCGACGAAGCCTTCGTTGAGACCCGGAAGAAGATCACGGTGCCAGGTTTCCGTAAGGGCCGTGTTCCACGCCAAATCTTCAACCAAATGTACGGTGAAGAATCTCTCTACCAAGATGCTTTAAACAAGGTATTGCCAGATGCTTACAGTGCTGCGGTTAAGGAAACGAAGATCCAACCAGTTGCTCAACCACAAATCGAAATCAAGAGCATGGAAAAGGGTCAACCTTGGACGCTTACTGCTACGGTTGATGTTATGCCAGAAGTTAAGCTTGGTGACTACAAGGGTATGGAAGTTCCTGAACAAGACACCACTGTTTCTGACGCCGACGTTGACTCAGAAATCGAAAAGAAGCGTCAACAACAAGCTGAATTGGTTCTTAAGGAAGACAAGCCAGCTGAAAAGGGCGACACTGTTGTTATCGACTACGAAGGTAGCGTTGATGGCAAGAAATTTGACGGCGGTTCCGCTGATAACTACTCCCTTGAATTAGGTTCTGGCTCGTTCATCCCCGGCTTCGAAGATCAACTGATCGGCCACAACTCCGGTGATGACGTGGACGTTAAGGTTACCTTCCCAGAAGACTACCACGCTAAGAACCTGGCTGGTAAGGAAGCTACCTTCAAGGTTAAGATTCACGAAATCAAGGAAAAGCAACTTCCTGAATTGGATGACGACTTTGCCAAGGACGTTGACGAAGACGTTGACACTCTTGACGAACTGAAGGACAAGACAAAGAAGCAGCTCCAAGAAGATAAGGACAACCAAGCTAAGGCTGCCATTGAAGATGCTGCAATCGAAAAGGCCGTTGCCAACGCTGAAATCCAAGACATCCCACAAGCAATGTTGGATGATGACACTAACCGTCAAATGCAACAATACCTTGCTGGTATGCAACAACAGGGGATCAGCCCACAAATGTACTTCCAAATCACTGGGACTAAGGAAGAAGATTTGAAGAAGCAATTCGCTAACGATGCTGAACAACGGGTTAAGACTAACCTGGTTCTTGAAGCGATCGTTGACGACGCAAAGCTTGAAGCAAGCGATGACGAAATCAAGCAAGAAATTGCTGACCTTGCCAAGCAATACGGCATGAAGGAAGACGCCGTTGAAAAGGCATTGTCCAAGGACATGCTTTCTCATGACATCAAGATCAAGAAGGCCGTTGACTTAGTTGCTGATTCAGCAAAGCAAGTTAAGGACGACAAGAAGTCTGACAAGTAATTCTTGATTTGCATCACGCCTGAAGTGTCCAATCAATTATGATTGGACACTTTTTGTTTAGTCTGGAACCACTTTGTTCGAAATTACGGACTAATTTTGTTATGATTATTTCAGAACTTTAGAGGAGGTTTCCTAATGTTTGAAGATACCAGTGGAATGGACTCAGTTCACTGTTCATTTTGTGGCAAATCACAAAACGAAGTAAAGAAGATTGTTGCCGGCCCCGGCGTATACATTTGTAATGAATGTGTTGACCTCTGCAAGCAGATCATTGACCAAGAACTGGCAGAGGACCAGACTGATACTGATTTCCGGGTACCAACGCCAGAAGAGATTGTTAAGCAGTTGGATGATTATGTTATCGGCCAGAGCGATGCCAAGAAGACGCTGGCTGTGGCAGTTTACAACCACTATAAGCGGGTTAATGCCATGATGGATGGCGATAACAATGACACCGAACTGCAGAAGAGTAATATTGCGGTAATCGGACCAACCGGTTCTGGGAAGACCTACCTTGCCCAGTCACTGGCGCGAATCTTAAACGTGCCGTTTGCCATTGCCGACGCCACGACCCTGACCGAAGCCGGGTATGTCGGTGAAGACGTTGAAAATATCATCCTGAAGCTCCTCCAGGCAGCCAACTTTGATGTTGAGCGGGCTGAAAAGGGGATTATCTACATTGATGAAATCGATAAGATCGCCAAGAAGAGTGAGAACGTTTCAATCACCCGGGACGTGTCTGGGGAAGGGGTTCAACAGGCCCTCTTGAAGATCCTTGAAGGAACGATTGCCAACGTGCCGCCGCAGGGTGGTCGGAAGCACCCCCAACAGGAATTTATCCAGGTCGATACGAAGAATATCCTGTTCATTGTCGGTGGGGCTTTTGATGGCATCGAGACGATTGTCAAGGAACGGCTGGGTGAGAAGACGATTGGGTTCGGTACTGACTCTAGCGAAGCCGATAACGTCACCGAGAAGAACATCCTTCAGCACGTTATCCCTGAGGATCTGCTTAAGTTCGGACTGATTCCTGAATTCATCGGGCGGCTGCCAGTCATGACGGCCTTAGAGAAGCTGGACGAGCATGACCTGGTTCGAATTTTGACGGAGCCAAAGAATGCGCTGGTTAAGCAATACCAGGAACTGATCCGACTGGATGGCAGTAAGCTGACCTTTACTGATGGTGCTCTACAGGCAATGGCCCAGCAGGCGATCGCTCGGAACACCGGTGCCCGTGGTCTGCGTTCCATCATTGAAGGCGTTATGCGGGATGTCATGTTCGAACTGCCAAGCCGGAAGGACGTTGCGGAAGTCGTCATTGATAAGCGTTGTGTTACCAACCACAAGGAACCGCGCTATGTGATGAAGTCTGCTAAGGATGCGAAGTGAGGGTTCAGCAATGGAAGTTCACAATGTAGATCTGACCATCAGTGCGGTGGCAGCGGATCAATACCCAAAGACCGATTATCCGGAGATCGCCCTCGTGGGACGCTCCAATGTCGGTAAGTCCTCGTTGACCAATACCCTGATCAATCGACGTAACTTTGCACATACATCCAGTCAGCCAGGGAAGACCCAAACCTTGAACTTTTACGATGTGGAGGACCAGCTCTACTTCGTTGATGTGCCGGGCTATGGCTATGCGAAAGTTTCCAAGAAGGAACGGGAACGCTTTGGCCAGATGATCGAACAATACCTCACCCAACGTGAACAGCTGCGTGGGGTAATCCAGTTAGTTGACGCCCGTCACGTACCAACGGCAGATGACGTTTCCATGTATGAATGGCTAGCCTACTATAATATTCCAACACTCGTGGTTGGGACCAAGTGTGATAAGGTTAAGTCCAATGTTTGGAACCGGCAGGAGAGTCAGATTCGCAAGCGACTGGGAATGACCGCCGATGCGCCCCTGATTCTCTTCTCGGCGGTGAATAAGCATGGTAAGGACCAGGTATGGCAATGGATTGAAAAGCAGACGGGGATGAATTAAGTGGAGTTTAATGATTACCAAAAAGCAGCCAAGCGGACCCTCTACGGAAACGAACAGGTTTTGACCAATTGTGCTCTTGGCCTGGCTGGGGAATCCGGTCAAGTAGTTGATCTCGTGAAGAACTATACCTTCCGGAGCAAAAAGTTGGATCGGCAGGAGTTGATTCATGAGATGGGGGACGTGTTATGGTACCTGTCGCAGATTGCGGAATGGGCTGACATTCCCTTCGATGAGGTTGCTAAGGCCAACATCGATGAATTGAACCGGCGTTACCCGGCCGGCTTTAAGAAACAACAATAAAATTATTAAACAGGGCGTTTGCCGATCGATTGGCGAACCCACATAAAAATAAAGCGACTCCTGACGTTCGATTTGGTGAACATCAGGAGTCGCTTTTGTACGAAGTGATTTGGCGGTTGCCAACCTACTTCTTTTTATCTTCGTCTTTCTTCTTATCCGTTTTTTCATCGGCCGGCTTTTCCTTCAGCGGCTTAAGCTTAGGGTCGACAGCAAACTGATCGAAGAGCTTATCGAGTTGTTGACTACGGCGTGTTACAAGTCCCATTTTTATTGATCGCTCCTTTATCTTTTATCAAAATGCTAGCATAAACCCAACTGGTTGTCCAAGGAGATGCTAGCACTTTCTTTGCCTTTTGCCGGGATTCTAATTTATAATATTATAATTAGCAAGTCGATCGGAGGGTTATGATGGCAAGTGAATACCTTGAACATAAACTAGCATTGCTGCCGGATAAGCCCGGCTGCTATCTGATGAAGAATATCAATGGTCAGATCATCTACGTCGGGAAGGCCAAGAATCTGAAGAACCGGGTGCGCTCGTACTTTAAGAGCAGCCACACGGGGAAGGTGGCCAAGATGGTCTCAGAAGTGGCTGATTTTGAAACGATCATTACGTCGACCAACAAGGAATCATTTCTGTTGGAAATCACCCTGATCCAGAAACATCAGCCCTACTTTAACATTAAACTGAAGCGGGGGACCGGTTACCCCTACATTAAAATCACCAACGAGCGGGACCCGCAGACAGAGATCACCGGGAAGATCAAGAAAGACGGGGCCTATTACTTTGGCCCTTACCCAAACGTCTACGCGGCTGAGGAGACCCTACACTTTATTCAGAAAGTCTACCCGCTGCGGCGGTGCCATGGCTTTCAAGGTCGCCCCTGCCTTTACTACCACATGGGCCAATGTCTAGGGGCCTGCTTTAAGAAGGTGCCACAAGAGGAATATGATAAGCAGATTCGGCGGATCAAGTCCTTCTTGAACGGCAATACGGCGGCGGTGAAGAAACAGTTGACGGCCCGGATGGAGAAGGCTGCCGCGGCTCTCGAATACGAGCGGGCCGCAGAGATCCGCGACCAGCTTCACTACATTGAGGTGACGGTTGAGAAGCAGAAGATCATCTCCAACGACAAGACGCCGCGCGACCTCTTCAATTTCTACATGGACAAAGGCTGGTTGTCGATTCAGGTCTTCTTCATTCGTCAGGCCCGGCTGATGAAACGGGAGAAGCGGCTCTTCCCGATCGTGGATACCGCAGTGGAGGAAATGACAAGCTTCATCCTCCAGTTCTATAACCGGCGCAATAACATCCTGCCACGGGAGATCCTCCTGCCGGCGGGCCTGCCCAATAAGGAGATCAGTGAAATTCTGGGAGTACCGGTTCGGACACCAGAACGGGGTGAGAAGCGTGACCTGATGGACATGGCCGCTGAAAACGCCCGGTTGACCCTGGACGAGAAGTTCCGCCTGCTGGAGATGGACCAGAGCAAGACCACCGGGGCGATGAAGGAGATCACCGATGCCCTTGGCCTGCCGCCGGCCCACAAGATCGAGGCCTTTGACCACTCCCATATCCAGGGGGCTGACCCGGTCAGCGCGATGGTCGTCTTTGTTGACGGAGAGCCTGCCAAGAAGCTCTACCGCAAGTACAAGCTGCAGACAGTGATCGACCACGCTGATGAGGCCGCCAGCACCCGGGAGGTCATCCGGCGTCGTTACTCCCGTCTCTTGAAGGAAGGAAAACCAATGCCTGACATGATCTTCATGGATGGGGGCGAGATCCAGATGAATGCCGTTAAAGATGTCCTCGAAAATGAACTCGGGCTCGATATCCCAGTAGTGGGGATGGTCAAGAACGATAAGCACAAGACGGCCGACCTGCTCTTCGGTGACCAGGACCAGCACGTCAACCTGGATCCACGTAGTCAGGGCTTTTACCTGGTCCAGCGGATTCAAGACGAGGTGCACCGTTTTGCCATTACCTTCCACCGGCGTGTTCACACCCGGCACTCACTGAGTTCTCGGCTCGATGAAATCAAGGGAGTTGGACCACGAACGCGGACCAAGCTGCTCAAGCAGTATGGTTCGATCAGTAAGATTGCCCAGGCCTCAGTGGATGATATTCACGCCCTGGGGATCAACCGACCAACCGCCCAGCTGATTAAGGTTTCGCTGCAGAAGAACGCGAAGGTCGCAAAGGGAAGCAGTCACGATTGATTTTGACGCCTCCCTGATTTTCCAATATACTAATAAGGAATAATGATAGAACGGAGACAAATTGCATGAATACGTTTGTAGATCAAATTAAAATCGAGGTGCACGCCGGTAAGGGTGGCGACGGCATGGTTGCCTTTCGGCGTGAAAAATACGTCCCAAATGGGGGACCCGCTGGGGGTGATGGTGGCCGTGGCGGTAGCATCATCCTAAAGGTTGACGAAGGACTACGGACCCTGATGGACTTTCGTTATCACCGGATCTTCAAGGCGAAGAACGGTGGCAACGGGATGAATAAACAGATGACTGGTCCCAGTGCTGCCGATACGGTAATCGCGGTACCTCAAGGAACCACGGTCCGAGACCTGGATACCGGTGAAATCATTGGTGACTTGGTGGAAAAAGACCAGGAGCTGGTCGTTGCCCGTGGTGGCCGTGGCGGTCGTGGTAATATTCACTTCGCCAGTGCCAAGAACCCGGCACCAGAGATTGCTGAAAAAGGTGAACCAGGCGAGGATCATTATCTGGAACTCGAATTGAAGATGTTAGCCGATGTTGGTCTGATTGGTTTCCCATCAGTTGGTAAGTCGACCCTACTGTCAGTGGTTACAGGCGCTAAGCCCAAAATTGCGGCCTACGAGTTCACGACCCTGGTGCCAAACCTGGGGATGGTAATGTTGCCGGATGGCCGAGACTTTGTCATGGCTGATATGCCCGGTCTGATTGAAGGGGCTGCTAAGGGTGTTGGCTTGGGGCTGAAGTTCCTGCGCCATATCGAGCGGACCCGGGTTCTTCTGCACTTAGTCGACATGAGTAGTGAAGATCCTGAACAGGCTATTCAACGCTACCGGCAGATTAACCACGAACTGGCGAACTATGATCCGGAATTATTGAAGCGGCCGCAGATCGTGGTTGCCACGAAGATGGACATGCCAAATGCAGCTAAGAATCTGGAGCACTTCAAGAAGGAACTGGCAGCCGACCAGACGCTGGACCAGACGCCGCGGGTATTCCCAATCTCGGCAGTTACCCACCAAGGGGTTCAGCAATTGATGCAATTGACAGCGGACCTACTCGACAAGACACCGGCATTTGACAGTGAGAGTCACGATGAGAAGCTGGTTGCTGAGTACAAGGCTGCGGCACCAGAAAAGGAGACCCAAGACTTTACCATTACGAAGGATGAGGACGGTACCTGGGTTCTTGGTGGTGCCAAGCTGTTGCGGCTCTTTGATATGACCGACCTGACCCACGAACAGAGTCAGCTGCGGTTTGCTCGCCAGTTACGATCAATGGGCGTTGACGATGCACTGCGGGCCAAGGGAATCAAGGATGGTGACTTGGTTCGGATCAAGAAGTTCGTCTTTGAATTCGTTCAGTAAGATTAAATTAGAAGGTAGGAAATTAAGGTATGCAACTTGAATTTTTAGGAACCGGTGCGGGGTCACCCAGCAAGCAGCGGAACGTTTCCAGCGTAGCGTTGCGGTTGTTGGAAGAGCGGAATGCTATTTGGCTGTTTGATGTTGGGGAGGCAACCCAGCATCAGATCCTCTATACCACTATTCGGCCACGGAAGATTGAAAAGATCTTTATTACTCACCTGCATGGTGACCACATCTTCGGTCTGCCGGGCCTCCTCAGTTCGCGGTCATTCCAAGGCGGTAATGAGCCATTGACCATTTACGGGCCAGTGGGGATTAAACGCTTTGTGCAGACCGCCCTTCAGGTTAGTGAGTCACGTCTTAGCTACCCCTTACACTTTGTGGAGATCGAACACGAGGGTGAGATCTTTAAGGATGATAGTTTCACGGTCTACGCTAAGCGGTTGGACCACAAGATTACCTGCTTTGGTTACCGGGTCGTTGAACACGATCATCCGGGTGAGCTTCAGGTTGATAAGCTCCGTGAAATGAATGTGCCGTCCGGTCCCGTCTATGGTCAGTTGAAAGCCGGCAAGACGGTTAAGCTTGATGATGGTCGGGTCCTGAATGGCCGTGACTTTATTGGGCAAGCCCAACCGGGACGGATTGTTGCTATCTTGGGTGATACTCGGCAAACCAAGAATGCTATTTGGTTAGCCCGCAACGCTGATGTTTTGGTTCACGAGAGTACCTTTGGCAAGGATGAGGCCAAGCTGGCGCATAACTACTACCATTCGACCAGTAAGCAGGCGGCTGAGATTGCTAAAAAGGCTGGGGCCAAGCGACTCCTACTTAACCATATTTCGGCCCGTTACGCGGGGAAGGCCGCTTACCAGTTGGCCTACCAGGTTCGCAACCTTTTCCCAGCCACGCGGGTCGTCAATGATTTGGATGTTTTCGATATTCCGTTTAAGAAGCAAGGGGAAAGGGATGGTAAGTAATGTTAGGACGTGTTAAGGCATTACGATTCTTACGAAATGAGGTCGTGCTGATCACTGGCGGTTCCAGTGGGATCGGTAAGGCCCTGGCGTTTGAGGCTGCCCGGCGCGGGGCGATCGTAGTGGTGGTTGCCCGTAATAAAGAAAAGCTGGCAACTGTGGCCAAGAAGTGCCTGATCCTGTCCGGTCGCCCGGCCTTTGCCTATGCAGCAGACGTAACCTCCCCACAGGCAATTGACCAAGTCCTGGCTAAGGTTAAGCATGAGGTTGGGGCAATTGATGTCCTGATTAATTCGGCGGGCCTGGGTGAATTTACGGCTGCTGCCCATGAGAAGTATTCCTCGATGGCGGAGATGGTCCATGTCAACCTGTTGGCCCTGATGTACATCAGTCGGTGTGTAGCAAAGCAGATGATGGATCAAGGGTATGGGGCAATCATCAATATTGCCTCCCTTGCTGGTAAGATTCCAACCCCGAATAGCGCTGTCTACTCCGCAACCAAAGCGGGTGTGATCCAGTTTGATAATGTCTTGCGGATGGAGGTAGCCGACTACGGGGTTCAGGTCTTGACGGTTAACCCCGGACCGATTTCGACACCATTCTTCAAGAAGGCTGACCGGACCGGTGATTACCAGGCCCATCTGCCGAAGTGGATGTTTATTGAACCGGATGAACTGGCTCAACGGATCTGGGATAATGTCGGTCATAAGACCCGGGAGATCAATGTGCCGGTCTACGTAGCTTACCTCGGTTGGGCCTACCAGGTTTTCCCTGGTCTCGGTGATTGGGCTATCAAGAAGTTCTTTGATTTTCAGCAGGACAAGAAGAATCTGTAGTTGATGAATTGTAAACATTAGGGCTGTCATCGTAACTTGTGCAGCCCTTTCTTAATTTTAGGAAAAGGGTTAAGGGTGAAAAATGGTGAACACACGCTTCAAATGGAAATTAGCAGCGCAGGCCGATCCGGCGGTAGTGAAGCAGTTAGCGAAGGATACGCAGGTTAGCCCCGTGGTGGCCGAATTGTTGGCCAATCGTGGATACGAGAAGGCGGCCGATGCAGCCGCGTTTCTCAAGGCCGACCCTCAGACGATCCATGATCCTCATCAGCTTCATGATATGGACAAGGCCGTGGACCGAATTCAAGAAGCAATTGAACATGGCGAGCAGATCACGGTTTACGGGGACTACGATGCCGATGGGATTACCAGTACAGCCGTGATGTATGAAACCCTGCAGGCAGTAGGGGCGAACGTTAATTACTACATTCCCAACCGCTTCAAGGATGGCTATGGGCCCAACGCCGACGCCTATCAACGCCTGATCGAGCAGGGGACCCAGCTGTTTGTCACCGTTGATAATGGGGTTAGCGGAAAGGACGTCATTGATCCCGTGATGGCTCAGGGGGTCGACGTGGTAATTACGGACCACCACGAAATGCCCGCTGACCTGCCCAATGCCGTAGCGATTGTTCACCCCCAGTATCCAGGCAGTGACTACCCGTTTCCTGGCCTGTCAGGAGTCGGGGTGGCCTTCAAGCTGGCCTGGGCCCTGACGGACGAATTTCCGACGGAGCTCCTGGACCTGGTAGCGATCGGGGAAATCGCCGATGTGGTGAGCGTAGCAGACGAGAATCGGGCCCTGATCACAATGGGTCTGCAAGAGCTGCGGCAGGGGTTGCGTCCTGGCCTGCATGCTCTGATCAAGCAAGCGGGATTAAATGAGCAACGGCTGACTGACCAGGACATCGGCTTTGGAATTGCTCCCCGGCTCAATGCGCTGGGCCGGGTAGCAGATGCCAACCTCGGCGTCGAACTTTTAACCACCCTTGATGAACAGGAAGGGGAGCAGCTGGCAACCCAGGTTGAGGCTGCTAACCAACAACGACGGCAGTTGGTTGACCAGGTAATGGCTGCGGCTAGCGAGCAGGCTCAGGCCCCGGAAAACCAGGATCAGCCAGTGTTAGTGCTCTTAGGACACGGTTGGCATCAGGGAATCCTGGGAATTGTTGCTAGTCGTATCCGTGAGCAGACGGGTAAGCCGACCATCGTTGCCAGCACTGACCAGGATAGTCAGGTGGCGAAGGCCTCGGGACGTAGCGATGACCGCTTTAACCTCTTCACAGCTCTGGATGCGCATCGTGATTTAATGACGACCTTTGGTGGGCACCCGGCGGCTTGTGGGCTTTCGTTTGCGGTCGACAAACTAGCAGCACTAAAGGCAGCGTTGCGTGATGAGGCGACTAATCAGGACTTTGACTGGCATGAACCGGCCCCCCTGTTGCTGGCTGCCCAGTTAAAGTCCCAGGAGGTCAGCGAGCAGCTGTATGATGACCTGCAGAAGCTAGCACCATTTGGTCCGGACAATGAGGAACCCGTCTTTGAGTTTCACGATGTTCACCCAACCAATGTTCGGACGATGGGAAAGGACAACAGTCACTTAAGATTTATGCTACCTGGTGAAAAGAATGATATAGCAGTAGTAGCCTTTGGCTGGGGAGCAGATAGTCAGTTATTCCGGTCCCAGGGTGGTCAGATTGATATTGCGGCTAAGGTGGCTATCAATGAATGGCATGGTCAGCGCCAGGTTCAATTGATGCTGGTCGACGCGCGGGTTCGGGGAACCATGATCCTAGATGAACGGACCGCCCACCTGCGCCCAGTTCATTTCCAGCCGGCCGGTGAATATGTCATCTATGATGAACGATTGCGTGATAATGTTGCTCCCCATGTGGGGGCTGAGCATGCTTTGACCCCGGATGCTGCTAGTCAGATGGACCTAGCGGGGAAGACGGTGACCCTGGTCGACCTACCGGACAGTCTGGATAGTTTTAAGAAGCTTTTCCAAAATGATACCGGTGCTCCGGCGGTGATTCGTCTGCTGCTGGCAAGTCGTCACAGTGCATACCTGGCGGGAATGCCGAGTCGTGCAGATTTTGCTTTGGTATTTAAATTTCTGAAGCAGTATCCGCAAGTGCAGTGGCCAGGCCAACAGACAGCAATGAGTAAATACTTAAAAATGAATGCGGAAAGATTAAATTTCGTAATTCAAGTGTTTTCTGAAGCGGGATTTGTTACAATTAAACATGGTGTTTTAAATCTCCAGCCCACGAGTGGGAAGACGGATTTAAAACAAACGACACGGTATCAACAACAGCTTGCCCGTTATCAAGCAGAAAAAACATTATTATACGATGATGCGGCAACCGTTACCCAATGGATACTACAGTGCCTTAAGATGAATTAAAGGAGACAGTTTTTGTATGACTTTAGACCTCTATAAATACGTTGCTAGTATTCCAGACTATCCTGAAAAGGGGATCATCTTCCGGGATATCTTGCCATTGATGGCTGATGGTGAGGCATACAAGCAGGCAACGGATGAATTATCTGCTTATGCACGGGGAAAGCAGGTTGACATGGTAGTGGGTCCCGAAGCCCGGGGCTTTATTGTGGGCTGCCCAATTGCTCGTGAATTGGGTGTTGGCTTTGCACCTGCCCGTAAGAAGGGGAAGCTACCTCGTAAAGCAATCAGTGCCAGCTACAATCTTGAGTATGGTACTGCTACTCTCCAGATGGAAGCTGATTCAATCAAGCCAGGCCAGCGTGTCCTGGTAGTTGATGACTTATTAGCAACCGGTGGAACGATTTCTGCAACCATTGAAATGGTCGAAAAGATGGGCGGAATTGTGGCTGGCTGTGCCTTCTTGATCGAATTGAAGGGCCTCCATGGTCGTGAAAAGATCAAGGACTACGACATGAAAGCTTTGATGGAGTTCTAAATTGAAGAGGCTGAGCATGTTCTCAGTCTCTTTGCTATATCTTGGGAACAACTTAGCCGGGTATGGTAGAGAATTTAGTGTAGAATGATAAGAAGATTACTGATCTTATCAGTTAGTTAAGAGGTATCGATATATGATCTTTCTAGTTATTTTTGGTGCACTGATGTTGATCTTAGGAGGCTTCTACCTTGCTAATTCGTGGCAGCAATACCACGAATGGAAGGGTGGAACCATCATCGTAGTCCTGAGCTTGATTGCCGTAATCTACGGAACTATCAACTTACCGTACTTTCACCGTAACCAGCGCCAAACGAGTGAACAGGCTAGTTCCTCTTCGCGGGTGGTTCAACAATCCGGGCAAGACAGCAACTCTTTTTCTAATAAGCTAGGCAGTATTAATGCTCAGAATAATCAGGGTAACCAGTCGGATAGGGAAATGGCTGTGCTGCGGCAATTACAGAAAGGCTATTCTAAGCTTGGCTCGGTTTCCTT
The DNA here is from genome assembly GCA_945873395.1 of uncultured Lactobacillus sp. Lineage (GTDB taxonomy): Bacteria > Bacillota > Bacilli > Lactobacillales > Lactobacillaceae > Limosilactobacillus. The sequence continues at coordinate 12,681 of CAMCCW010000034.1, forward strand.
TGATGAGGCTTCTAAGACATATCGGATCAAGCCAACTGATGATAATACTGTGAAGGCTATCCAGGCGCTGGTTCAGGACCCTAGCCAGGCAGAACAGATTGGGTGGCCGAACCTTACCAAGTCGATCAAGCAGAACTCACGCGAAGTCGATAAGGTCTTAACAGATGAGTATTCGTTAAGTATCGTCAATCCAGATAATACCAAGCAAGCCCTCTATACTGCTAAGAACGGTAAGACAACATATGATATTGCTAACCAGGACAACTAGGTTAGGTGTTCAGCTGTTACACTTTACGCAAGTTTGAAAACTTGTTATAATGTAATAGTTGATTTTGGAGAGTTGGCAGAGTGGTAATGCACCGGACTCGAAATCCGGCGAACCCGTGTTGAGCGGGCGCGCAGGTTCAAATCCTGTACTCTCCTTTCCATATAGCTGAGAACCCTTGATATATAAGGGTTCTTTTT
>CAMCCW010000035.1 GCA_945873395.1 uncultured Lactobacillus sp.
ACCCCATATGAGGTATTTTTTGAGAAACCGTTGCACTTGGTTTGACAATTCGTCGGTTAAAAAAAGCCCGTGCCAAATTCAAAGCACGGACTGTGGAAAGTTTTGCCTTTTCAAAGGAGTAATTTTAACGGGCGTTACTCCCAGTTGATGAACCACCATCAACCTGAATAACTTGACCGTTAATGAAGCTGGCCTTATTCGACAGAAGGAAGACAATTACATTAGCAATTTCAGATGGTTGGGCATAGCGCTTCATTGGAACCAGGTTAATCAACTGCTTGCCTAACGCATCGTTGTAGAAGGACTTTTTAGTCATGTTGGTGTAGGTTGCCGCTGGGGAGACACAGTTAACCCGGATGCCCTTGTCAGCATAGTCAATGGCAGCACCCCGGGTCAGGCCTTCGATCCCCGTACCAGCTGCGGCCAGTGAGGACATCGTTGGCGTAGCAATCGTGCAGCCCAGGCCAGAAATGTTAACGATAGCCCCATGCCCATTTTTCAGGAACTCATTGGTTTCGGCCCGAAGCAAGTAAAAGTCACCCTTCAAAGTCGTATCAATCGTTTGGCTGAACTCCTCGTCACTCAATTCGTTCAATGGCTTGAAAACTCCTGGACGACCGGCAAGTTAGCTGCGTAGTCGAGGCCACCAAATTCGTTGACTGCTGTATCAATGGCATTTTGAACGCTAGCGCTGTTGCCAATGTCGGTCTTTACGCCAAGGGCAGTGATGCCTTCATCCTTCAGCTTAGCGACCGCTTCCTTCATCCGTGGTTCGTTGATGTCGGCAATTACCACCTTGGCACCGTTCTTACCCAAGATCTCGGCCGTCGCAAAGCCGATTCCGGAACTAGCACCAGTAATTAATGCTACTTTATTTTCAAATTCTGACATAAGAGTTTCCTCCATTTATCCCATTTTTGAACTGATGCATCTGTTCATCTTTATGATATCGTTTTCACTGAAATAGGCCAAGACACATCCGGTGAATGTGACTAAAACCTAAGGAATACTCTTTTAGCAAATTACCATCTACTCCTAGCCAAAAGTTTTATTCAATCATACGTTTTACGTATAGCAGTATACGATAAAGATAATTTATTCCCCGTTCAAGACTATTTACAATTAAAGGTAATGATAAAGAAAAGGGGACTAATCAAATGACAAAATATTTAATTTTAGCTGCAACCGGACAAATCGGTCAATTAACGACGCAATACTTATTAGATAATTCTGATGCGGACCTTGTTCTGTTCGGTCACAATGCCGACAGTCGACTGAGCAAGTTTGCCGGCGACCGTGTAACTTTTGTTGATGGCGACTTGAAGGATACCGCAGCCTTAAAGAAGGCCCTAAATGGTGTCGATGCTGCATTCTTGGCATACGTCGCTACACCAGACATCATGAAGCCATTAATTAAGACATTGGATGAAGCAGGCGTCAAGCGATTCATCGCAATGTCCGTACCCGATGTCTACCAAGAAGTCGCTGGTCCATTCCAAGCCTGGTACCGTGAACACACTGGATTGGTATGGAAGACCAATTACGTTGATACCGTTGATGCAATTGAAAACTCTGACCTAGACTACGTAATCTTACGGACCACTTGGCTATACAATGATCCTTCAAAGACCGAAGTAGACGTTACTAAGAAGGGTGAACCATTTAAGGACGCCCAAATCACGCGGGAAGCCGTTGCTAAGTTTGCTGCTGAACTGCTGACTGGTAAGCAAGACTACCACCGTGAAAGCCTCGGTATCGGTGAACCAAATACCGAATGGACAAAGCCCAGCTTCTATTAAAATTGGAATAATCTAACATAAGTGACCCTCGGTGTCTCAGCTGAGGGTCATTTTATATGTTCATTATACGTTTCGCGTATAATAACATTAGTAATTAGTAATTTTCATTTAATACATCCCCCATTAGACTAAACAGTATCAATTTTGGGGAGGAAATATTAAATGAAAAAATCTCGTTTTGGGATCATCTTGCCGATTGTCCTGATAAGCTATTTTATGATCCTGCTTGACAATTCTGTCGTATTTACTAGCACAGTTAAGATCAGTCAACAGTTACAAATGAACGCTCAGCTATTATCGTGGGTTTCCAACGCCTATGTTTTAACTTTTGGTGGCCTGCAACTATTTGGCGGAAGATTAGGTGATTTGATTGGCCGCAAAAAGATCTTTTTAGTTGGGCTGACAATCTTCACCCTATCATCATTGCTAGTCGGCCTTTCAATTAATGCGACAATGATGATTACAATGCGGGCTATCCAAGGGATCGGCGCCGCAATTTTGGCCCCAACGACTCTGGCATTGCTCATCGACAATTACCAAGGAACGTTGTTATCACGTGCTATCGCCTACTACGGTGCGACTGCCGGCTTAGGGGCAAGCTTTGGCCTTTTGATCGGTGGCTTTATTGCTAGCTTCACCTCATGGCGTGTCGGCTTCTTGATCAACGTGCCGGTAGGAATCATGATGTTTATCCTAACTGCCCGTTACGTTCATGAACACACCAAGCTAAAGAATATTCCAATTGATATCCAGGGAACCATCTTCTCAATCATCGGCATCTCCGGAATAATTTACGGGATTAATGGATCTAAGGGAAAACTGGTTTCACTCATCATCGGAATAGTCTTCTTAATTATTTTTATTCTGCGAGAGCAAAGAGCGACGGTACCACTTATGCCATTGGAACTCTTCAAGAGCCCGATTCGGGTTGGCGCCTACATCAGTCGTTTCTTCATTATCGGGATGGCTTTCACGTTCCTATACCTAGCACCCCAGGCCATGCAAAACGTCTACCACGATACGCCCTTCTTGGCATCAGTAATGTTCCTCTTTATGAACATCCCCCAATTCATCGCAGCAACCCTCGTACCACGCTTAACAGCAAAATTCTCTAACGCAAAGATGGCGGCGTTCGCATCCCTTATTTCCGTAGTTGCTTTACTATGGATCGTCGTGGTTGGTGTTCAACGGGGATTCTGGTTATCCCTGATGGTTCCAATGATTCTACTAGGAATTGGCCAAGGCTTCGCAATCAGCCCGTTAACATCACTAGGTGTTGCCGGCACAACCGGAGACGTTGCTGAGTCTGCATCGGGAGTTGTTAATACCTTCCACCAAACAGGTCAGTCAACAGGCTTGGCAATTGCCATCGCCCTCACCCACAACATCTCTAATCCAGCCTCCTCCTTTAACACGGCAATGCTTATTATCGCTGGGTATGCCTTTATATCCCTTATTGCAACGATAATTATTAATAGATTTGATAAATAAAAGGATCACTTACATTGTTTCAAGCAAATAATGTAAGTGGTCCTCTTTATTTTGGCCAGAACTGACTAAGCTGCTTTAAGTATGTCTGAACCAGCTGCCGATTTTTCTTCAAATAAGTACCATAAAGTTCGATATGGTTGTTCTTATCAACAATCGGAATCTTAGTATGATTATTATTGCCAAACCGTTTAAACGTCGCCGAAGTCTTCTCAGTCAGATTAGAATAGAAAAACGGGAAAGTGGAATATTGACTGAGCTCCTTCATTGAGCCTAAGTCCTTTTGATATAAGAATTTTGCTTCAGGAATATGTTTTTCAATAAGCTTTTCCCACGGCCCAGTGTCTTGAACCACCAAAAATGACAAGCCCGCCAAATCGTTAAACGATACCGCTGAACGCTGGGCAAGGGGATGGAACTTATCAATACCGAGGCCAATCCGTTCGGTTCCCATGTACATTGACTCGATCTCGTCGGTCGCATATTCCTTATCTGTAAAGATCAGCCGCTCCTTAAGTGTTTCGAGTAGCGGAACCACTTGATCAGGTTTTATTAATTGGTGGTTAATCTCCAGGTTGGATGAAAAACGGTCTTTGTATTCATCAATTAACCTAATCGGGCCCGGCGCCACCGACGCAATGGTTATCTTATGCTTTAAGCGGTGGTAATTTTGGATCTTCTCCGTGAAGTTTTTTTCGTCCTGCAGTATCTTTTCTGCCTCTGCAGCTGCCAGCAGTCCCGTATCATTAAGCGAGATCCGATTGCTGACTTCACGATTAAACAACGGAACCCCTAATTCCTGCTCGAGCTTTTTCATCCCCCGAGTAACAGATGGCTGCGTAATCCTTAAGTGTTCAGCCGTTGCACTCAAAGTGCCATACTTATGAAAGGTAACTAATTCATTTAGCAGTTCTAAATCAATCATAAATTTCGTCCTTTTCTGCTATTCGTTATCTGTATAATAACATACCTAATCAGTAATTTTCTTTTTCTTGCCCGCCGCATATACTAGGAACCGTTAAGAAATGCCATATTAATTCTGAATCAAAAAGGAGAAATCACTATGCAATACGTAACATTAAACGATGGAAACAAAATGCCACAACTTGGTTTTGGGGTCTTCCAAGTTCCTGATCTCAGTGTCGCCGAACAAGCTGTTTCAGATGCCCTGGATACCGGTTACCGCCTGATCGATACTGCGGCTGCTTACGGTAACGAGGAAGCGGTTGGTGCCGCCATCAAGAAAAGCAGCGTCGACCGTGACGACATCTTCGTCACCTCTAAGCTGTGGGTTGACCACTTCACCTACGAAAAGGCCAAGCAAGGGATCGATGATTCACTGACCAAGTTAGGTTTGGATTACATGGACCTGTACCTGCTTCACCAACCATACGGTGACACTGCCGGTGCTTGGCGTGCCCTTGAGGAAGCGCAAAAGGAAGGCAAGATCAAGTCGATCGGGGTTTCCAACTTCGCCCCTGACCAACTGATGAACCTGGAACTGATGAGCAATGTTAAGCCAGCTCTGAACCAGATTGAAGTTTCCCCATGGTTCCAAGAAGACGCCGCTGTTAAGTTCAACCAACAACAAAACATCCAAACCGAAGCCTGGGCTCCATTCGCTGAAGGTAAGCACGACATCTTCACCAACGAAACGATTGCTGAAATCGGTAAGAAGTACGGTAAGGCTAACGGCCAAGTAATTCTGCGTTGGCTGATGCAACGTGGCATCGTGGTCATCCCTAAGTCTGTCCACAAGACTCGGATGGCCGAGAACTTTGATGTCTTTGACTTCGAACTGAGCGCTGACGACATGAAGAAGATGAACAGCCTGGACAAGAACGAAAGTCAATTCTTTGACCACCGTGATCCAATGGCCATCGAAAGCATCTTTGGTTCCAGCTTGAAGGCTCTGCGCAAGTAAAAATATCTGCTTTCCCCCTATATCCATCCATAAAAGAAACGGTTTGACCACGAGACTTTCCTGCGGCCAAACCGTTTCTTTTGTTTGGGTTATGAACCTACTTCTCGCTGTATAATTAGCATTAGAAGACAGACGGGAGGGACGATCATGACCGACAGCATTCAGACAAAAGTAAATGCCATCAATATTTTAAGTGACTACTTAGGCGTCCGAGATATTCCACGATTAACGAAAGACTGCTTAAAAGCTAAGTATGATTTCGACCAGGCCGACTTGTGTATCCTGTATGGTGGCAGTATCCTTGCCGGCGGGGATATCCTCGCCAATGCTATCAAGAACGGTGTCGCCAAACACTATGTTATCTCCGGTGGAAATGGTCATACTACTCAGCTTTTACGCGACCAAATGACGCAGGCCTTACCCGGCGCTGAACTACAGAGTCTATCTGAGGCGGAAATGTTCCAGCTATATTTAAAGCAAAAATATAACTTACAGGCAGAATTTCTTGAGACCGCGTCCACAAACTGTGGGAACAACGTAACCAATGTCCTCGCCCTAGCAAAGGAAAACGGCTTGCCGACCAACCGCATCATTGTCATGCAGGACGCCACCATGCAACGACGGATGCACGCTGTCTTTCGTAAGGAAAGTCCGACGTCCCAGATCATCAATTACGCCACCTACCAAAACCATGTTGTGGTCAGTGACGGTCAGTTGGTGTTTGAAAACCAGCCGGCCGGGATGTGGAAGCTTGATCACTTTGTTACGCTATTGATGGGAGAGGTGCCGCGGCTGACTGATAACGAGAATGGCTACGGTCCCAAGGGAAAGAATTACCTAGCACACGTAGATGTTTCCCAGAAGGTGACGGAGGCATTTGAATACCTGAAGAAGTTCAATCCTAAAGCCGTTCGCACCGCCAATCCGGCATTTGCGACGAAAAAGTAAAAAAATTTTCACGCTTCAAATAGCAAAAAGAGTCTGGAAGGAAATAGTCCTACCAGGCTCTTTAAAAATAAACTGTACTTTACCGCAGATTCTGGTGATTCCCCAGCTCCCAAAAGGACAGCGCCGAGGCAGCTGCCACGTTTAGGGAGTCGACGCCGGGAGCCATCGGGATCTTGATCGTAAAGTCACTCTGATCAATCGTCTTCTCCAGCAGACCCGGGCCTTCCGAACCAAGGATGATGGCCAGTCTATCCACCTTATCCAGCTGAGGGTCCGCAATGCTGACGGTATTGTGCCGCAAGGCCATCGCCGCCGTCTGGTAACCGGTCCGATGAAGAAGTGCGATCCCCTCAGTCTGCCAAGTCTTCGCATCGACATAGGTCCACGGCACCTGGAAGACCGTTCCCATGGCCGCCCGAGAAGCGCGCCGGTACAGTGGATCGGCGGAGTCACTCGTGATAACCACGCCATCGATGCCTAGTGCCGCGGCCGAGCGGAAGATAGCTCCTACATTGGCTGGGTTCACGACCCGCTCCAAGATAGCAATCCGGGGATGATCACCCGGCAGTGTCGCTAGAAAATCTGCTAGACTGGGCCGTTCTATCCGGTACATTGCTGCAAGGGCCCCGCGCAGGAGATTGTAGCCATTGCCAGCCAGCTGGCGGAGCATCTTATCGCTGACTACGTAGATTGGTGCTTGCTTTAATCCTGTCGTTTGGTTAACCGCCATCTCGTGATCCAGGTCGGCCAGGTCACGGTCCAGGGTCTTCTCCTCCATTAAAAGAGAAGCTGGGCGGTACCCTGCCCGCAAAGCCCGCTCGATTACCTTGGGGCTTTCCGCAATAAACATCCCCGGCTTAGTAGCGTGAAAAAGTTGTGCCTCATTGAGTCGTACGTAAGGATCCAAGTCCGGCCCCGTCAGGTTGGAAAGAAACGTTAAGTTATGCATGTTGAATCTACCTTATCTATCTTAAGAATCAAATCAACCTATTATACCATTGGTTACGTAAAACTAATTAAAGCCTCCTAAGCTAAATTCTGCATTCAGCTTAGGAGGCTTTCTCTCATTTCATATTAGTTGGTAAGATCATTTCTAAAATCGCAAAGCTAATCACTAGTGTTACCAGCGCCTGCATGATATCACTTCTTCTCAATGTTAATATACTGGGCGATCCAACCCTTGGGTATCAGGATCAGCCAGTCCAATACTATCCTTGGCCAGGTAGGTTGGATCAGCAATCATCTTGACGATCACATCAGCAACACTTTGCCGGGATCCCGAAACCCCAACGTATTCTTCGCCTTCATGAGTAACGGAGTACTTCACTTCATCATGGTCATTCAGCCATGGAATCCGGATCGTGGTGTAATCAAGCCCGGAATCCTTCAGCAGCTGATCAGCGTTGATCGCTGCTTGCAGGCCCCAGCTAACCTGTGCCTGGTTCCAGCGGCCAAATTCACCCGGAACCTCATTGTAGATCCCTAAAATGTTTGACGAAATGACCCGCTTTACACCATTATTCTGCATGGCGTTAATAACGTTCTTGGTGATCTTGTTATCAGCATCATGGTCAACCATGGCCACGTAAACGACGTCTTGACCCTTCATCGCCATATTAACATCAGCAGCGTTCTCCACGTCACCATCTACCAAGGTGACCCGGTCATTGCCGGCGAGGTTCTCTAACCGGCTCGCGTTCCGCAAAAAGAGAGTTAATTCAACATCAGGCTGTTCGTTCAATAACCGCTCTTCGACGATCCGCGCGATTTGGCCGTTTGCGCCTAAAATCAGTACCTTCTTCATCTCAATCCCTCCTAAACATTAACGTGGCGTGTTAACACCAATACTGTCCTTAGAATACAGGGTGTCATCTTCAACCAACTTCATCACAATATCAGCAATTGAACTTACTGAAACGTCGTGGCCGCCGAATGGTTCACCCTTCCGTGTAATCTCGTAGTTAACGGGACCACCAGTAAACCAGCCGGGACGCACAATGGTGTAGTTCAGATCAGACGCTTCGATCACATCGGCAGCGTCACGGTAGGTTTGCAATACTGGGTTAGAACTGAGGTTGCCACTCGCACCAACTGATGCAGGAATTTCATCGTAGATTCCCATGGAAGTAATGAAGATCAGTCGTGAAACATGATTGCGGTCCATTGCGGCCACGATCTTTTCCGCGTAAGCGCCCAGGTTACCACTCAAAGCAGCGAACACAGCATCCTGACCAGCCATCGCCTTGTCCAGGTCAGCATCATTCATCACGTTCCCGCTGATGGTCTTTTCGCGACTGCCATCACTAATCCGAATCCGGTTAGCGGAACGGGCGAACAGAGTCAGCTTGTCATCAGTTCCGTCTAAAATAGCTTGCCGAGCAGCACTGCCCAGAGTACCAGTTGCACCAATAATTAATACGTTCTTCATAATTTTCATCCTCCTAAAATTTAATACGTACTTGCATACTGATTAGCAATAATCCACTTGCCGTTGCTCTTTGTAAATTCCATCTTCATCTGCAACGGCCAGGTTGCGACCCCGCTGCCCCACACACTGGCCTTCACCTTGTTTTGACCAACGAGGCTGGCGGAGTTGCCATCGATCTTAACGTCCTTGATGTTTTCCTCCACTGATGAGAAATACTTCATCTCGCCGTTTTGAATCTGGTCAATCCATTCTAGCTTCGGTTGCACATAACCGGTCATATGCTGGAGCTGCATGGACGGGGCCAAGATCTCGTTTAATTTAACGATATCCTTATCAACCATCGCCTGGTTTTCCTGACGGTAGAGCTCAATAATCGCTTCTTTATCAGTCATTGTCTTGATCCTCCATTTCTGCGGCCGCATCGTTAACGCACCGCAATGCATTCAGGCTGCGCGGGTAGCCGATGTACGGAATGTTCTGTGAAATAACATTAATCAAAAACTGCTTGTTGTTACCATTGCGCATATTAGCCTTGGCGTGCGAAGTCAGCTGGGGTTCAACATCGCCCTGAGCGGCGAGGAAGCAGAAGGTGATCAGTTCCCGTTCAGCATAGGTGAGACCTTTCCGGGTGTAGTAGTCACCGAAGCAGTTATCGGTCAGCCAATGGCGAATGTGGCGACTCTCTGCGGGACCGGACATCCAGAAGCCCTTCATACCATCACCAAAGATGTCAACCTGGGTCTGTTCACCAGCCGCTAGCCGATTCTCAGTCGTGGTCGTTGCTTGTGGCTCCAGCGGTAGCTTAATTCCCTGTTCTGCAAAAACTTCATTAGTTTTCTTCAAGAAAGGAAAGGCCCGACCAATTCCCAGGTAGGCAACCGCCTGATAGACGATCTCTTTGATCTCAACCGGCTTAACACCAAAGTTCATGGCAGCTGGAATCATTGCCTTAAACTCTTCCTTGCCCTGACAACCAATCAGCGTTGCCAGGATCGTAATGAACCGGGTCCGATCATCCATGTCATCGTGGTTAACCACCTCATCAAACGCAAAGTTGTCAAACCGTTCAATGAACTCAGGATCGATTCGCTTAAAATCGGATTTGTATCCCGGAAACATCTTTTCGTGGTACTTTCTAGAATTCTCACTAATTGCCATTGTTGTCGCTCCTTTGCTCTTCATCAGCTTACAAGTATATTTTATGTTGCGAACTGGATTTAACCAATTCAAGAACCCAATCGGATTGATAAGTTCAACTTATCAATTGAGGGTTTTGATCACCCGGGCTGGACTGCCGACAACCACGGCATTGTCCGGAACGTCCTTAGTGACGACGGCCCCGGAACCGACAATTGCGTTCTCACCAATCGTTACTCCCGGCAGGACAATCGCCCGGGCCCCAATCCAAGCATTCTTCTTGATGTGAATCTCTGCAGCCTTAACCACCCGAATATTCTTGTGCTCATGATTAACCGTCAGTAGGGCCACCTCGGGTCCCATCATGACACCATCATCAATCGTAATTGAACCTAGAGACATCACGGTCAGTCCATGGTTGGCGAAAACGTTCTTGCCGAGGAAGACCCGACTTGCACAGTCAATCTGAAATGGCGGTGTCAGGAATGATCCTTCGGGAAGACCATTGGTTAACAGTTCGCGTTCCAGCTTATTGATCTTTTCCGCATCGGCTGGATCCGTTTGGTTGATTTGGAAAGTGAGGTGACGAGCCCGGTTGATCTCGCCGTGGACCTCGCGCTGGTAGTCCTCATCATTGATGTTGTAAGCTTGACCATTACGCATATTTTCAAAGACACTCATTAGAATCGCTCCTTTGTTCCTTACTGATTGTCTATATTCTATCGTCGGCAAGGGCGGGAACCAATTCCGATCGCCACTGGAAACGATTAGTTATTCTTATTAATGGACAGTAAAAAAGACGGGAAGTTTCTCCCGTCTTTGCTGTATTAATGAATGTGTTTATTCAGTTAGTCTTTGAAGTCAGTTGATGCGGCCAGGTCAGTCTCACCCTTGTATTCGTTCAGCCGATCAGTCAGGCGATCAATCGTCGCTTGTAATGCTTGTGAGCCCAGGACAACGTGGAGTGGTGCTGGATCTTGGTCAACCGTTTCGATAATCCGGCTAGCCATCTTGTCAGGATCACCTGGGGCTAACCCGTTGGCTGGGTCAAGCATCTTCAGGAAGGCGTGTGTTGGGGTATCGTCGTATTCCGGCATCAGCTTGGCAACATGGGCACTGCCGTAACGGAATTCGGTTCGAGCACCACCTGGTTCAATGATTGAAACACCAATGTTAAATGGTGCGACTTCCTGTGCAACGGATTCGCAGAAACCTTCAATTCCAAACTTAGCGGCGTGGTAGAGGGAGTTCCCCGGGTAAGCCACCTGACCACCGTATGAGGAAATCTGGATAATCCGACCGCCGCCCTGCTTCCGCATGTAAGGGATAACTGCCCGAATCATCTGGATCGAACCGGTCAAATCAGTCGCCAGGATCAGGTTGATGTCCTTATCACTCAGCTCTTCTGCCGCGCCAAAGAGTCCGTAACCGGCATTGTTAATCAGGACGTCGATCTTACCATGATTCTTAGCGGCATTGTCAACCACCTGCCGAATCTCATCAACATCTGTCACGTCGAGGTGTTGGACATCCAAAGTATCAGGGTATTGCTTGGCCAGCGCCTTGATATCATCCTTTTCCGTCCGGACCGTCCCAACGACCGTGTCACCCTTAGCCAAGAGTTGTTCGGTTAAGGCCTTGCCAAAGCCACTGCTGATTCCTGTAATTAACCATGTCTTACTCATTGCTGTTCCTCCTTAAAATTGCAATTCAAACTAAAGCTATTAATCCAATGCTGACATATCGATAACGTAACGGTAGCGAACCTTGCTATCAAGGATGTTCCGGTAAGCCTGTGGAACATCGTCAATACCGATCATCTCAATCTGGGGCTTTACATCGTGTTCAGCCGCAAAATTGAGCATATCCTGAGTTGGCTTGATCCCACCAATGTTAGATGCGGTAATGCTTCCCTGATTGCCAAAAATGCTAAAGAGGTTGAAGTGCTGGTCATCACTTGGGATTCCAACGTAACAGAGCGTTCCTTCAAACTTCAACAGCTTCAGGTAGTCATCAAGGTTCAGGTTGACCGCAATCGTGTTCAAGATGAAGTCGAACTGGCCCGCTAAACGGTCAAAGTCCTCCTTATCCTTCATCACTTCATAGCTGTTAGCACCAAACTTCTTGGCCTCATCGCGCTTAGATTCGGAGTGCCCAAGGACAGTGACATCTGCCCCCATCTTGGCAGCAAATTGAACAGCGATGTGACCCAGACCACCCATACCGATAATGGCTACCTTGTCACCCTTGCCGATGTTAAAGCGTTGCAGTGGTGAGAACGTCGTGATGCCGGCGCAAAGGAGTGGTGCCGCATCGGCTAAGCTCATCTTGTCCGGAATGTGCAGTACAAAGTGGTCTTTGACAACAATTGATTGTGCGTAACCACCCTGGGTAACAGTTCCATCGTGATCAACTGAATCAAAGACAATCACGCTGCCCTTTTCACAGAACTGTTCGTTGCCGGACTTGCAGGCTGGACATTCGCCACAGGAATTAACCAGGCAGCCAACACCGACACGATCGCCCGGCTTAAAGTCCGTCACATCTGACCCAACAGCGGTAACAACACCAGCGATTTCATGACCCGGAACCATTGGGAAGTGTTGTCCCTGCCATTGCACCATGCTGACATCACTGTGACAAATTCCACAATACTTGATGTCGATTGCAACGTCATCCGGACGAAGGTCACGCCGTACAATGGTGGTTCTCTCAAAGGAATCAAATTCACCCTTCTTGGTTGCTTGAAGTGCTTTTACTTCTTTTGGCATATTTCATTCTTCTTTCTAAAAAATCATTTAACTCTTTCAATGCTTTTTATTATCAGCTTTTACCAATGAAGTAACAATTTCGCTTTCCAATCGGTTTGATAAGTAAAACTTATGCAAAGCAAAAAGGGAGTGGGAAAGAAGTCGCTAGCGACTTCGTCTTCCCACCCCCGCGAGGATGGCTAGGTGTTCCGGACGTTGATTTATCAACGTTCGGAATCCAGCCAGCTACCGCGCTGTGACATAAACATCTTTAAATATGGCAGATTGCAAGAAATAACTTGAACGAATTTAGTGACGTAGATTAAGCAGGAAGATCTCGATTGGTGTATGCCAATTAAGACATTTAAGTGGCCGGGAATTCAAATACCAATTAATTTGAATCAGCTTGTGATCGCTTAACTCTTCAATGGCTTGGCCTTTGGGAATAAAGCGTCGTAAAACTCGGTTACGGTTCTCATTACTGCCGCGTTCGTGCGGTGAATAAGCATGAGCAAAATAAACCGGAGTACCAGTTCGCT
>CAMCCW010000036.1 GCA_945873395.1 uncultured Lactobacillus sp.
CTCCGGTATGGCAGGTCGGTCTTGTCTGCCAGTGTCTTTTCCTTGTCCCGGTCATAGGCAACATGACGGAAGCTGGTGGCGGCCATCCCCAGGTCATCCACTTCCAGGATCAGGTAGTGGGCCCGCAAGTCTTTCTGCAAGGCCGGCCAATGATTGAAGGGTTCCCCGACGGCCCCAGGGTTGAGGACAATTCGCTCATCGGTCCCGTAACGAAAGAGGTCGTGGTGAACGTGGGCGTAAATCGCCACGTCGATATCTGGTCGGCCGGCCGGAACCGTAAATAACTTGTCGAAATTGGCCGAGTCATTGGTTGGGAACAAGGCCTGGCCCATATTCAGGTCGGGCAGGTTATGGGAAATCCCGAAGTTCAGCGAGCCCACTTGTCGGGTTACCCGCAGTGACCACGATGCGAGCGTGTCGACCAGGCCTGGTGCGGCATGCTCAGCCACGTACTGGGCCAGGCGTCCAAAGTAGACGTGGGACGGCTTCTCCATGTCCATCTGGCCCCGTGCACCGACAACAACCAGGTCGTCCCAATTGCCCCGCACCATGACGGTTGGGTTCATCTGCTGGACCAGTGCCCAGATTTCGTTGACGCTCGGGCCCGGCATCAGGAGATCACCCACAAACCAGTATTCATCTACCCCCTGGTCAAGGCTATCCTGATACATTGCCTGCAGGGCCGTCAGGTTACCATGGACATCTGAAAATACCGCAATCTTCTTTTTCACGCTTGCTCCCCTTCCTTTCTACTATTTTAATATAGCCGAAGCAGGCGCAAATTGCCACCCAATTGCCCCTTGACGATCGGGTCGGACCTAGTGATAGACTGGTTAGGACACTATATGAAAGGAAATTATCATGCCACAATCGCAAACTGTTCAGATTAGCAACCACACGCGGCGCCTGATCACCATCATCCTCCTGCTCTCGACCTTCGTCAGCCTCGCCAGCCAGACGATGATGGTCACCGCGCTGCCGGTCATCCAGCATGACCTCCACGTCTCCCTCAACGCCGCCCAATGGCTGACCACCGGGTACACCCTGATCATCGGGATTGTCACCCCGCTCTCGTCCAACATGTACGATAAGTTCACCAACCGCCATGTCTTCCTGGGTATCATCGGTACCTTCATCGTGGGGACCCTGCTCGGCTGCTTCGCCACCAACTTCTTTACCCTGCTCCTAGCACGACTGATTCAAGCCTGCGCCAGTGGGATGTTGATGTCGTTTCAGATGACCACCATGATCTCGATCTACCCGATTGAGAAGCGAGGGTCAATCCTCGGCCTCTCCAGCCTGGTGATCTCGGCAGGGCCCGCCATCGGACCAACCCTAGCCGGTTTCATCCTGCAAGTGCTCTCCTGGCGGTGGCTGTTTATCCTGGTCCTGCCATTCATGGTCCTGGCCTGGATTGGGGGCTACTTCAAGCTTGCCAACTTCTCCCAGCCGCGCGACATCAAGATCGACTACCTCTCTGTCCTGATTTCCCTGATCGGGTCCGGACTGACCCTGGGTAGTCTGACCGCCTTCCAGGTAAACGCCTGGGTTGGCTTGGCCATGCTCGTCGTCGGGCTGGCGGTAATCGCTGTCTTCGTCAAACGGCAGCTCCACCTCACTAACCCGATGCTCAAGGTCCAGATCTTCAAGTATTCCTCGTTCCGTCTGATGACCATCGTCGGGATCTTTGCCTTCATGGTCCTGCTGGGAACGGAACAACTGATGCCGATCTTCACCGAGAACGTCACCCACACCGGAAGCTTTGTCTCCGGGCTGATCCTGTTGCCCGGGGCAATCTGTAACGCCGTGGCGGCCTCGATCGTCGGGCGGATCTACGACGAATACGGGCCGAAGTGGCTGATTATCATCGGTGGCGTGATCATGCTGCTGGCATCAATTCCGCTGGTCACCATCTCCCGGAGTTCATCCCTTTGGGTACTGACGATTGCCTACGCCGTCCGGATGATCGGGAATGCCTGCGTCTTCAGCCCGGCCCTGTCAGAGGCCTTCTCCCAGCTGTCACAGACGGAAAATAGCCACGGGACCGCCCTCAACAACACCCTGCGACAGGTCTTCGGGGCCGTCTCAGTCACGATGCTGGTCGTTATCGCCGGCATCCCCGACTCCCTGATCACCGGGATCCGGATCTCCATGTGGGTCACCGTCCTGCTGGTCGTTCTGATGCTGCTGACCTTCGCCCGCTACCTTTCAACTAAACAAAAGCATTAACTTTCACGCAAATTACGCGTATTCTAATAAGTATCGTTCTAATTAAGGAGGCAATTTTTCGCTAATGGATTATCCGGCAGCAACTGGTAAATTTCCCCGGGGCTGGCACCGTACCTTCTATACCCTTTGGACGGGTGCCTTCATCACGGGGATGGGCTATTCAATGACAATGCCCTTCATCTCACTCTTCATCAACGAACTCGGTCACTTCAGCCGTTTTCAGTTAAACTTCTACTCCGGCCTGGCCTTTGCCATGACCTTCATCAGTCAGGCGATCGTCTCCCCGTTCTGGGGCAGCCTCGCCGATCGAAAGGGCCGGAAGTTGATGTGCATGCGGGCATCCGGAGTGATGGCCTGCACCATCTTCATCACCGGGCTCTCTCAGAGTGTCTGGATGATTATCGGGATGCGTTTCCTCCAGGGAGTCTTCTCCGGGTACATCAATAACGCCACGGCGATGATGGCCGGTGAAACCCCGCACCAACGTTCCGGCTGGGTCATGGCCGCCATGACGACCGCTGGGGTGGCCGGTAACCTGGTTGGCCCGCTGCTCGGTGGGGCCCTGTCCGGTTTCTTTGGTTACCGGGTGCCCTTCTTCATCACCGGGGGCCTGATGTTCGCCGTCTTCCTCTCGACCTGGCTGCTCACGACGGAGCACTTCAAGCCGATCCAGAAAGCCGCCATGAAGCCAATGGGCGAGATCGTCAAGGAACTCGACAACCCCAAGCTGATCTTCGTGATGTTCATGACCACTATGATCGTGACCGCCTCAACGATGTCCATCGACCCAATCATCAGTCTCTACGTTCGATCCCTGATGCATAACCACGGGAACGTGGCCTTCGTCGCCGGGGTCGTCGCTGCTACCCCTGGTCTGGGGACTCTGATCGCCGCCTCCAAGATCGGCCATACCATGGACCGAATCGGGCCCGAACGCGTCCTGCGGGTTGGTCTGACCGTCGCCTTTGTCCTCTTCATCCCGATGACCTTTACCCACTCACCATGGTCATTGGCCTTTTGGCGGTTCCTGTTGGGGCTGGCTAATGCGGCATTGATGCCAGCTGCCCAGACGGTTCTGACCCTGGACGTACCAACCGAAGCCTTTGGACGGATCTTCAGTTACAACCAGTCCTTCCAGGCAGGTGGGGCTGTGCTCGGTTCCCTGCTGGGTTCTGCCATCTCTGGTCTGTCCTCCTACCCGATGGTCTTCGCTGTCACCGGATTGACGCTACTGGTTAACCTGGCATTAGTTCTGATGGTGCGGACACCGAAGAAGGCGTGATTACTAAAATTTAGACTATATAAATAAGCAGGCGCCAAGCATCTGGAAATTTCTAGATGTTTGGTGCCTGTTTTCATTTTAAACTGCGTGCTGCTTCAAGAGCCGTAGTTTTGGATTATATTCATTAATATTGAACCTGGTGGCTACTGAGTTGGCAACAGGCCCCCACATTCGGCTGGTAGATCGTCAATAGTTGATCAGCGGTGATCATCACCCCATCGACCGTCAAACGCTGAGCACGCAGGATCGCCAATTGGTCCGGCGTCTCCGCAACTAGCTGAACCGCTGGGAAGAGGTGAGCTAATGCGGTGCTGACAATCAGGTCATAATAGCTGGTGGCGGCACCCATCATGATGATCAGTGGTGTCGTGGTAGCGGTCGCCTGGTCAAGGATTCGCTTCACAGACTGGCGGGTGGCGACCCCGGTGATGGCCAGTGGAACTCCCTCTTCTAGCAAGTCGTGGATCAATGCTGTGTTGGGTTTACCCGCCGTCATAACTGGCACCTGGACGTAGACATTGTCACCTACCAGACTCAGCTCCTCTGCCTGAATCCGCATCTGTTGCGGCGTAGTGACCGTCAACGGCAGGAGAAGGCGATGGCTGGCAAGGCCATTAGCCAGCCGACGAACATTCATCCGTGGACTGAGTTGTCGAAGAACAAGGCCGCAGCTGCCATTAGCTACCGCAGCAGTAGTGAGAATTGCTGGGTTCGCGCTACTGATGAAAAATCCGCCCTGAAATGATGTTTGCACATTAACCGCTCCTTTTAACTAGACCAATTTTTAATACAACGCTATCATGAACGATTCTCAATCTAATGTCAAGGCATTTTATGATAGTTAGACCAATCTTATCTTTTGAGAAGAAAATGCAAAACACCGTCCAGTACATACTGGACGGTGTTTGCTATTTTACGAAAGTTTAGGCTGGTTTAATCTCAACCAAGAGCGGGTTATCTGCCTTAGTCAGAGTAGACGGATCATTTTGATAATCATCATAGACCCGGCTGATCTGACCCTTGACTGGGGACTTGAAGGTTTCAACCGCCTTGCCCCCTTCAATGTCGATTAACTGGTCGTTGCGGTCAATCGCCTCGTCAACCTGGGGCGTCTCCAGGAAGGTGATGTCACCAAGTTCATTGATCACTTGGCTATCAAGGCCGACCTTGACCGTACCATTATCCTCTTGCCACCACAGGCCATTCTTCTCGCGGTGAACCGGTGCCTGGTGACTGAACAGGTTCTTAAACCAATTAACAATTGCTTGCCACATAGTATGACCTCCTTAGTCAGCTAAGATCAGGTCGGCCAGGTCGTCAGGGCTAACCTTTCCGAGATTGGCAGCCAGATCACTATCAGACAACGCCTTGACCAGGCTCTCCTTGTCCAGCTTAGTCCCAATCAGGTGGTTTTCAACGACGTGAGGATCCCCAGCAGTGAAGAAGTCACCGTAGATCCTGGCTTCGCTAATCTTGCCATCCTTCTCGTTGAAGTTGAAGGAGACAGTGCCAATTGGGAAATGCTTGGAAACATAGTGCTTGAAGCCAGGGTTCTTCCCGTAGTTCCACTCGTCGGTCCGGTATTGCTTGTCGAGCCGCTGGTCAATGATGGACCAGTCATGGTCGGTCAGGTGGTAGGTCTCGACGTCATCCATCGAGTCGACACCGAACATGTGGCAAAGAAGGTAGTTCCGAAAGTCCTCGGTTGTCCAGTCCTGGTACTTAGCTGGCAGGTATGGCTTGATATTGGTGACCCGGGCATCAACAGACTTGACCCCTTTAGAAACCAGCTTATCCTTTTCTGGGGTCAACACTTCACTGGCAGCCTTCATGTCTAGGTCGAACATGACCGTGCCCCCGGCAGCGTAGGAATTATCACCCTTGACGATGGCCATTCCGGAGAACTTCTTGCCGTCAATCGTCATATCGTTCCGACCACTGACTTCAGCCGATTCGATGCCTAGGTCGTGGAGGGCGTCGACGACTGGATCACCGATGGCATGGAAATCACCAAACTTGCTGGTGTCACCGACCACGATGTTTTCAAAGACCAGGTTACCAAAGTCGTGGTAAACAGCGCCACCACCACTGGACCGCCGTACCAGCTCAATGTTGTGCTTCTTGAGGTATGGAAGGTCAATCTCAGCGTAAGCGTTCTGGTTGACCCCAATGATAACAGACGGTTGGTTGATGTAGCAAATCAGGCCGTGCCCCTTCAAGCGCAGGTCATTGATCAGGTAGTTGTCCAGGGACTGGTTGACCAACGCATCATGGACTGGCTTACCATTGCGACTAGTATCGATAAAGAACATTATTAAACACCTTCTAGTTAATTTGCCATTTTCTGAATGCGGTTCCAGTTTATACCAAATTGACTATAATTAACAGTATTTGCACTTGTGACTATTGAAACTTGTCCTTGTCCTCACCGTGATGAACGCTCATAATAGGCAGTGTATCAATATGGGAGGAATAATTATGAATAAGTTCAGCAAATTAACTATTACCCTGGTCGCCAGTCTGGGAATCGCCGGCGCCACCACCGTTGCCATCAATCAGTCCCCATCCCTGCCAACCGCTCAGGCCGCTAGCACGGAGAACCTCGACCTGGCCAATCGTGACATCGCTAGCTACCTCGACAACTGTCAGCAGTACGAGTCCAGTGACAAGCAATTTCGCGGGTTCACCAGTATCAAGCAGATCACCTACACCAGCAAGCACACCATCCGGGTCGATGTCAATGACGATATCTTCCAGCTCAGCAAATCGCGGCGGAGCTTACTGATTGATATTTTGCAGAACGGGGTGATCAGTACCCTGATGGATAATGATCTCGCTAACTTCAATCAGGCTGCTGTGCAGAAGGGTTGCAAGACTACTATTTATTTGAATGGTCAAGTGATTGGACACAGTGCTGCTGATAATTATCGGCAGATTGTGTGGAATAAATAGAAGCATACATTAACCATATGATTTAGAACAAAAATATTGCATTTAAGTTGAAGGACGTGAATCATCAACATCGGTGGTCCACGCCCTTTTTCGTAAGTAGTCAATAACGATACGTCTAGGCAATCTCGTTGCAGCCTCCTATACTAAAGACAACTTTAGTACGGGAGGCATTTTTAATGGAAGAAAAACACGACATTGTGACACCGGTTTTCAAAACCAAGGAAGCACCAGTCAATAAATCAGCTTTTATACCACGCCCCGCGGTTACGATGAAGCTGGAAAATATTCAATTAACGTTTTTTAAAGGAGCTAATCCTAGCCTAGCGGCTGAGATAGCTAAAGTTGTGGTGCGTTATGCTCATTAATTGGCATGATCCTGATCATGTTTACTTAGTTTGTGGTAAGACTGATCTACGTAAAGGGATTGATGGCTTGGCAATGGTAATTGCCGAGAACTACGGCTTAGAACTATACAATAATTCGCTCTTCTTGTTTTGTGGAAGTCGTAATGATCGCTTTAAAGGGCTCCTCTGGGACGGCGAAGGTTTTATATTACTCTACAAGCGTTTTGAAAACGGCCGGTTAAGCTGGCCCAGATATAGCAGTGAAGCTAAAGAATTATCAGCTCAACAATTGGATTGGCTTTTGAAAGGTTTGGACCCATTACCGGCCCGTAAGATTAAGGCGGCTCAGCCAGGTACTTTCTATTAGTTACCTCTGTTTAAAAGGATTGTTCTTTGATATAATTACCAAAGAGTAATTCGAAGGAGGTGACGAGCCATGACGCAAACAGCTGAAGAACAGATCAAAGAACTGAAACAGCAATTAGCAGAAGCCAACCAAAAGATTGCCCAATTAACGGCAATCATTAAGCTTCAGCAAAACCAAATGTTTGGGAAAAAAACTGAATCGATTGAGTCGGTAGTTGATGGACAACAATCACTATTTAGTGATCAAGAGCTAGACCAACTACAAGACTCTGGAATTTCAATCACGGAAGTGATTGAAAAGAAGACAAAACAAGTGGTTCGTCACCGGAAAGCCAAGCAATCTGGTCAACGGACCGCTTTTTTGAATAGCTTACCGCAAGTGAATAAGACCATTTATCTGGATAAAACTGATTGCCCAGCTTGCCATGAGCCAATGAAGACAATTGGTCAACACCTGTATAGTCGAGAAGTTCGGCTGAAACCAGCTGAACTGTACTGTGTAAACTTATTTCAGGAAAGCTATAAGTGTCCACATTGTGATAACCAAGGGAAAGATATCATTATCAGCAGTCAAATGCCTCAATCATTACTACCACATAGCTATGTATCGAGTAGCATTTTAGCCCAAGCTGCCGAGTATAAGTTTGAATTAGCTTTACCTTTTCATCGACAAGCTAAATTTTGGCAAGCCATTGGTTTGCCAATTAGCGGTCGGCAATTGGCAACTGATGTTATTAAGGTCAGTCAAACTTATTTAGAGCCTCTATATCAGCGATTAACTGAATTGATGCATGATGAAGCTGTCATTCAAATGGATGAAACCCCATTTAAAGTGATCAATGATGCCAAAAGTACCGGCTATTTCTGGGCTACCAGAACAACTCAGGAGTTTAGTCACCACCGGATTGTTCTTTTTCACTACCGTAATACACGGTCGGGAAAGATGATTGGTGATATCATCGGCCAACATTATCCGGGAATCATTATGTGTGACGGCTATGGTGGTTATAGCGATCGCCTATATCCTCAAGCACGCTTTGGTTCTTGTCTAGTTCATATTAGGCGGGAATTTATTCGTGTTACCAGGCTTCTGGATAAAAGTGCACTAAAACATTCCAAAGCCTTTCAAGTGGTTAAGTTACTGGGGAAGGTTTTCCATCAGGAAAACCAATTACAATATCAGGACCAAGAGGAAAAGCGTCAGCAAAGAATTAAGCACGTGAAGCCAGCGCTGGATAAGTTTTATCACTACATTCAAAGCATCAATCGACCGCAAGGCAAATTTCGTTCTGCCATAAACAATGCGTTAAAACTTCGTCAAAGAGTCTATCGGATCTTTGAAAATGGACAACTCCCGCTGAGTAATAATGCATTAGAGAGTGAAATTCGCTTTACAACTGTAGTTCGCAAGAATTGCTTATTTGCGAAAAGTATCGCCGGGGCCAAAGCCAATGCGGTTTACTACACCTTAGTGGCGACAGCCAAGTTAAACCATCTGGACATATATAAATATTTAAAATACCTGTTTGATCACCTGCCAAATCAGCAAAATGGCGACATTGAGGCCTTTTTGCCATGGAATGAAAAGGTACAGCAGGAATGTCATACTTAAGTCGAAGGGCGTGAATCACCAAAATCGGTGGTCCACGCCCTTTTTCTGTCTGCAATACGTATCGTTATTGACTGCTTACAAAACACTACTATTCACGACGATGACCAGCAAAAATAACTTTCGAGTCCAAACAAAAATGGTGTCCCGATCCGCTTTGGATCATGGACACCATTTTATTTATCTTAAGCAAAGAAGGCCTTCGTTTGTAACCACTTGGACAGGGCAATTGAGATTGCAACCCCTAATGCTAATGGCAAGAAGGCGGAGAAGTTTAGGTGGCAGACCTCAAACAGCATGAACATCGCCATCAATGGTGCCTGCTGTGAAGCGGCCAGTAGGAAAGCGGCTCCCAAAACAGCGGCCTGGGCCATCGTAACGCCAGGCACAAAGCTGATGTAGGCCATCCCCGCGAAGGCACCGATCACGGCACCGACCGCGATTGATGGTGTCAAGACACCACCGTAACCACCACACTTCATGACAAACAGGGTTACAAGGACCTTGGCAACCAGGCCAAAGAGCAGGGCCAAGATCACCGTCTTACTATGAGAAGTCGTGTTCATGGCCATCTGCGCCAGTCCCCGACCGTTCCCCATGATCTGAGGGAAGAAGGCAGCAATGGCACCAGTAACCGCAGCCACCGCTGGCAACTGTGCCAGGACATTAATTTTAGTAGCCCGGTGCGCTTTGGCAACACCAATGTACTTCTTAAACAGGGTTCCCAAGAAGCCACAGACCAAGCCAAGGATCAAAGCTAACGGAAGGCTCTGTAGCTGGAAACTCTTGGGACCAACCAGGTAGTAGGGTTGGTAACCCTTAACAATCGAACCAATCAAGGTTGCAATCACTGACATCGTTAAGCTGACAGCGATGACCCGGGCATTGATCTTCTTGTACAGTAGTTCCATACAGAAGATGGCGCCAGTGATTGGGGCGATATAAACCCCAGCAAAGCCGGCCCCCGCTGCAGCAGCTGTAATCATTCGCCGATCTTCAGCGTTCAGTCCTAGGAACTTATTATTTTGGAAAAGATTTTCCCACTTTTGAGCCAAGGCAGCACCAGCTTCCCGTGGTGCCAATTCACGACCGATGGAGTTCCCCGTCCCCACGAAGAAGATCTGGGTGTAGACGTGAATCAAGGTCTTAGCCAGTGGCATCTGTCGTCCCTTAACGGCCTTCCCCAGCTTAACCGGCTTATAGTTACGCTGTAGGAGATACCAGATGATTGCCGAAATAATCCCCCCGATCAGGACTGAGGCAAAACGCCGCATCCCGCCAGCGGAAACATCCACGGGGACTAGATTCGTCTCCTGAAAGTGCAGGAACAGTTTCTCCGTCAAATCCAGGGCCACACTGACCAGCAGGGAACTGAATCCTACCACAACACCTAAGACCACCGTTGCAATTGCCAGTGGAAGGTTCTTAGTTATCTTTACCATTCTCTTGCTCTCCAAACTTTTAAAATTGAAAATCGGTAATTATTTTACCACGTTTGGTTACAACTTACAGGGCTATTCTTGTCGAATCAGCTTGCAAATCGTTATAATAAAGATAACTTAACAAACTTTCAGGTGAAATTAACGAGATGAAAAAATACACAAAGCCCCTGCTTGGAATTGGCTGCTGGATAATATTTGCCATCTTTCTTAAGGGTGTTCAAGATAGTGCCAGCTGGATCAATCAGTTAGATCAATGGGGTTACCAGCTTCTGCAACCCACCACAACCATCCGAACACGGATATTTACAATCATTACCCACCTCGGTGATCCAATGGTTCTCTTACCATTGTCCCTACTTGTCTTAGTAGTTTTCTGGTGGCGACACCACCTCACGCGCGGATTACGTTTTGCTGGTCTATCAATTATTGGGTACCTATTGGTGATCATCGTTAAGTACAGTATTCAACGAGCTCGGCCTGATCATAAGCTGATTCCCGCTCAGGGTTTTAGTTTTCCCAGCGGGCACACCTTTGCAACAACGGTCTTTGTCCTGGAGATCGTGGCACTGCTCTGGCACTATCTAAAAAAACACTGGCAACAAATCATCGCCGTGATCATTGCTGGAGTTTGGATCGTATTGGTAATGGCTTCTCGTGTCTACCTCCGCAATCACTTCACAAGTGATGTCTTAGCGGGGCTATGTTTAGCTAGTGGTTGGTGGCTTCTGATAACCGCCGCTTTGAGTAGATTTGCTAGTCATGAAGAAATCGGTAGTTGAAAAGGTTTGCCAGGCCGGTATAATTAATACTTGAGAATAAAATTGGAGGAATTGGCATGAAAAGCCGATTTAAGATTGAAACACTTTTAATAATTGGAATTACCCTACTGGTGGGACTTATCCTGGCTACTCCTGTCTCAGCTGATCGCGTTACTACAGCCACTGACAGTAGCCAGAGTACTAAGATCGCTACATCGAGCGATGATAGTCATGCGGACAGTAGCTCAGTAAATGCAACAGACAAATCTTCTTCTGCGGATTCTGATACTAAGAATAGTAAGGTTGGTCAAAACTCAACTAGTACTAGTCAGGCTACCACTAACTCAGATAGTACAGCTACTACCACTGATAGCAATAACTCAAATAGCACCACATCGGCTAACAATAATAAGCAGGATACAACAACCGTAGCCGTCTCTGTTGTCAGCAACCAGTCATCAACTAATCAAACCACAACAGCTCAAACCAATAATGTTGCGAAGGCTAAGGGAACAAAGAAGATTACCCTCACCACACCTAATAGTGCTAAACGGATTAATGCTCAAAATCTCAACCAGAAAATTGCCCTAATTTCACAGGTAAGTAAAAAGGCGCTCGCAATGACCGGCGGTGTTGCCTCACTGGTCTGGGTACCAACAATTGTCGTCATCTTTAATACCCTCGTCTAGGATCACTAGTAATAGGTGATCCGTCTTTTTATTCCCGGAATGTCAATTTAAATTAGAAATTGGTCATCTGTAATATACTTCATGAATACTTCCAAAGGTGTTTGATAATTAAGTGATTTGCGTGGAATGTTATTACGGCGTGTCATAATTTGCTGGATTAATTCATCAGGTAGTGAGCGAAAATCCATGCCTTTCTTTAGTCCATCACGCCGAATAATACCATTATTGTTTTCGTTTAACCCCCGTTGATTGGGAGCACCAACTTCTGCAAAGTAGGCACTAATATCATGCTTATTAGCGATCTCACGCCATTCCGCAAACTCTTTACCATTATCAAATGTGATGGACTTAAAGAGGTGCCGTGGTATTTTGGCAAGCCATTGGTCAAGGTGAGTGTTAACACATTCGGCAGTACGATGATGAATGTTAAGAATGATTTCAACTTTGGAGAGCCGTTCAACCAGAGTCATGACTGCGCCGTGATGCTTACTTCCTTGAACGGTATCAGCTTCTAGGTGACCAAATTCGTTACGATAGTTAGGATAATCGTTATATCGCTCATCGATATTGCGACCTAATTGTCCAGTTCGTCCTCGGCCGCGTGTTTCAACGTAACCATTAGGATGACGACGCCCTTTCATTGGCAATTGACGGACATCAAACTCGCCACGCTTGAACATCCGATATAAGGTCCGCATACTACAGCTAATATGATACTCGTTACGACCAATGATGGTATCTGGTGTCCAGCCAGCGTTGACTTGCTTTTGAATATATTTTCGTTCATCTTTCGGTAGAGTAATTGATTTACGACCGCATTTAGCCTTTTGAAGACGGTAATGTTCCTGATATTGAACGATAGTTTTTCCTTGATTCAGAAAACGGTAAACACGATAGATAGTTTCAGCACTCCGTCGTAAAGCACGTGCAGCAAGGTAAGCCTTGGTGCCTTGTTTCCAAAAATGATATATAAAGGTCAGTTCTTGTGTGTTAAGATGCTTATAGGTCATTTGTGATGTTCCTTTACTTTTGTTTGTGGTTATTCAAAAGTCTATCACAAATGACTTTTTTATTTTTCTAACTTAATTTTACAAACCGCGAGAATATAAAATGGAAGGTTTCTTTTTTTACTTAAGAAACCTTCCATTTTTACTTATAACTATATTAAAATGCGCCCCCCGGGAATCGAACCCGGATCATGAGGACCGAAATCTCATGTGCTATCCTTTACACTAAGGGCGCTTTATGTACAATATTAATTATAGCGCGTACCTGCTAAAATGGTAATACAAATACATAAAAATATAATTTCTTCCTATTATATAAAAGGAGTTTAACG
>CAMCCW010000037.1 GCA_945873395.1 uncultured Lactobacillus sp.
GAAGACCCTACACATTTAGTTCGTCAAAACTTTGTTCAGTTTTCAAAGGTCTACCAAGCTGTTAAACACAACTTCTCAAGTTTAACATTTCTTAATTTCAAAGTCAAGAACTTTTTTAATCAAGAAATTAATTGATGTAATCTCATATAACTCACGAGACAACTTTATTATGTTAACAAATCAATCAATCATTGTCAACAGCTATTTTGAAGAAGTAATTAATGAAGTCTCTCAATAATTGCTGCTCCGTAACAGCAAGTAATAATATACCAACCTGACAACAATTCGTCAATACCTTTTTTCAAAAAATCAGAAAGTATTCCGAAAGTCATAAAGACAATTGAATACTTCGATCGCTGCCAAGTCAAGATCGTCAAAGCGGAAGCGCTCATATGGTCGAAAGCGAACGTAAATAAACTCCTCACGATCACGAATATAAGTCACCTCACACACCGGTATTCCAAACTGTTCAAATGTTCGTCGCTGTCGGTTTCCGGTATGGTCATTGCGCATCGCGTCTAACCGTCGAATAATCTGCACTAACTGTGAAGCAGCCATTACAACCTCTCCTCAAATCATTACTATGTTCTACCCTAACACGCTTCAGCCAATTTGCCCATTAAAAAAGTCAAAGCATCCCTCAGACACTTCGACCATCTAGTTTTATTCCGTTTCAACTTTATCTGGTTTAATCATTAGGGCAACCATCCCCGCAACCATGCCAAAATAGTAAGTGATCAAGCGCCACAGAATCATCGCCAAGACCAACTTAGTATTGGAATGAACGAAGCTAGCAAAGAGGACCGAAAAACTGTACTCGGCGCCACCAGCACCACCTGGAATAGGAAAAAGCGAAATAATCATAAAGATCAAAACATGTAAACTTACCACCATGACAAAATTAATGTGGTGAACACCCAATGCCAACATGATGAAATATGGAATCATGTAGTAAAAGAAGAGCTGGAGTAAGGTAACGATACAGACACGCCCCATCATTCGATATTCGCTCTTCATTTTTAGACTTTCTTGATAGAAAGAATCCACCATCTCATTCAAGCGGACCTTCATTTTCTCATAGCGTGTTGGCTTGATAAAGATCGCCACTGGTCGGATTAAGAGGTTCATCGCCTTCTTCGTAAAGCGATACCAGTACATCACCATCAACAGACCGACAATTACCGCCAGATGGATCAAGAATCCCAGCACAACGAGAATCGCTAATGCATGCAGTTTCTCCTCGATATAGTGAAAGCCAATCATGAGACTGATAATGAAGTTGATGACAATCATCGCCTGAAAAACAACAAACTTCATCAATAGAACTGAGCTCGCCCGTCCACCGTCGACGCCTGATTGCAACATCGCTACCAATTGGGCAGGCTGGCCCCCTGTCGAGAATGGCGTAATCCCATTAAAGAGCTGTTCAATTGGGGGCAGCCGCAGGGCATCCTTCCAAGTGAAGTCACGGTGACGATCCTTCATAAAGATCTTCACCACTACCCCCTCTAATCCCAGGTAGAGACATATGCAAAGGATTGCCACCATCATCCATCCCCAGTTCAAGGTATTAACTTCTTGAGCCAGTAGACGGAGGTTAACCGTCCGCAGAGAATAACCAATTATACCTACCCCGATTAACATCATCAGGATGAGGACTAACCAATTTCGTCTATTCACGAGCCTGTTCCTCCTGTGCTTGTTGACAGTAGAAATCATGCCAAACACGCGCCAAGTGCTCCTTCGAGTAACGCTGGGCAGCTAGATGAGCCTGGTGCTGCCAATGGGCTAGTCGTGCCGGATCATTGCGGAGCAGTGTCAATTTCATCTGCATCTCGTCAAGATTCTCAGCCGGTTCATAATCACCATCAACAATTGAATGATAGAGGTCCAAATCCCGTAGCATCACTGCATTACCACAGCTAAAGGCCTCCAAGACGGACATTGGAAACAGTTCGTTATATGACGGCAGTAAAAAGAGATCAGCCGCTCCATTTAATTCTGCAATCTCGTCACGAGAGACTATTCCAGTAAAGAGTAAGTTAGCCGGCGGATTATCAACCACTTGTTTAAGCTCGCGATAGCCGTCCGTCAACCGGCCAAAGGAGAAGCCACCAGCCCAGACAAACTGTACATCCTCGTTTTGCCGTGCCAATTGAATAAAGTCTGGTACACCCTTCCGTTCCTGGACTTGACCACTGCCAAAGACAATGAACCGATCCTGGGGTAAATGATACTTATCACGGAGGGCCCGCTTCTCATCCGACGTTACGGGATGGAAACGGTCGCTGTCAACGAAGTTCGGAATATAGCTGATCTTCTCACGCGGGATCCCATAAGCTACCAGTTTATCGATAAACGAAGGATTAACAACTACCAAGTGGTCCATTCGCTTATAGAAAGCGATAACGTATCGGTAGAAGAGTCCTCGAAACGGCTGGGGAATCTTCAAGCTCCCCTCTAGCGTTTCCGGCAAAAAATGGACGTAACCGATCTTGCGCCCCCGTTTGGCAGAAAAGGTTGAAAGATAAAAGCGCGGGTCAATCGTATGATAGTGGCTGATCGTCGATGGTCGGTACTTGTTGATCGCAATATCGAATTCATCCTGAAAATTATTTTCCAGCAGGTGGACTAACTCCAAGTATGCACTGCCAACTCCTTGACCAGCGACCTTATCTGCCGATGAAAACATTGTAATCTTAAGCATAAGAACTCCTTAATCAATGAAACAAACGGTGTTGTGACTTTGACATCTGCTTTGCAGCCAATTCCCGCTGACAGTCAGTATAGAATTGTACTACTTGCTTAGCAAAAACCTCCGATGAGATCGAATGTAACTTTGCTTGACGCCGGGCGTGCGATTCCTGATCATCCGGGTGATCAAGATAGTGCAGGACCCCATTTACCAAGTCACTTTGCTGCTGGAAGCTAACCCCAATTGCTGGATCATCAATCAACTCATCAGTATACTTGCTCCGCATCACCACAATTGGCAGGTCGGATGCCAAGGCTTCGTCATAGGTTAACCCTTGTGATTCCGAATCGGATGCAGACACAAAGACGTCGGCCATCTGGTAGTAGTGATGGACATCGCTATTATCCACTTCACCGGCAAACTGAATATGGTCAGTTAAGTTCAGCTGGCGAACCTGCCGTTCCAGTGTCTGTCTTGCCGGGCCGGCCCCCACGATCAGTAACTGAGCCGTGGGACGCTTACTAAGAATATCGGGCATTGCTGTAATTAAGGCGTTGATATTCTTCTCGTAGGCCAACCGACTCAGTGAAAGAAGGACCGGGGTATCATCAGCATAACCATAGCGTTGCCGTAGTGCATGCACCTGGGCAGCGGAGTCCCGCTGACGGTATACCCGCAGGTTGATGCCAGTGGGGATCACCCGAATTGGCGCCGTTACATGGTAACTCCGCATGGTGTCGAGGACCCGATCACTAGGAGCAATCACCCCATCGATGCTCTTCATATAGAGGTGGACGAAGGTTGCAACATTACGCGGCTTAACAATGTGCCCATTGGCAATGTAGTGCAAGTAGTCCTGATACATTGTGTGATAAGTATGCAAGCACGGAATCTTCAGTTCGCGTGCCACTAGCTTCCCCATCATCCCCAGGGCAAACTCAGTCTGGTTATGGACAATGTCTAAGTGAAACTTTTTAGCCAACCGGACCGCCCGGAAGGCACCGCGGACAGCAATCCGCCGTTCCTTGAACGAAACAAAGGGGATACTAGGAAAACGGTAGATTCCCGCTTCAACATCATCGTGCTTTGCCTGGGGATCGGTGGTCGTAAAGATATAGACATGATGTCCTTGGGCAATCAGTTCGTCGCGAAGGGTTTTAATGGATGTCGCGACCCCACTGACTTGCGGAAAATATGTATCTGTAAAGAGACCAATATTCAAACTAACTGCTCCTTTTAATCGTATTTAGCAATAATATTTTATTATACTCGAATGTCTGCCAAAATGACATTTCATTCCATTCTATGATTAATTAATCGCACTGACAAGTTTCTGACTAAACAAAAACAGTGAGCAAAAGCCAGCATACTTCCGCTCACTGTTAATGATTAAGATTTTCGTAACATCGGCACGTATTCCTTTACCAGCATCTCAACTTCACGAGCACTGCGCGCGGCCAAGGCCCGGTGAACGAGGGGCTGAAGCTGCCGATTGTTCAGGTGACTAATCAAGGAACGAATCGGCAGGATTTGATTACTATTCATTGAGAATTCATCCAAGCCCATCGCTGTCAGGAGTGGAGTTGCCAGTGGATTGCCGGCCATCTCACCACACATGCCAACCCATTTACCCTCAGCGTGGGCGGCATCGATTACCCGCTTCACCAGACGGAGAACTGCTGGATGAAGTTCTTGATACAGGTAGGAAACCCGTGAGTTCCCCCGATCAGCCGCAAACAAGTACTGGATCAAATCATTGCTTCCAATACTGAAGAAGTCAACGTCAGGGGCAAACACATCGGCCATGACCGCTGCTGATGGTACCTCTAACATCATCCCAACCTCGATGTTATCGGCCACCGCCACGCCGGCCCGACTTAATTTGCGCTTTTCATCATCCAGCATCTCCCGGGCTTGCGAAAATTCTTCAGGGGTCGCAATCATTGGGAACATGATTGCCAATCGTCCATAGACCGACGCCCGCAGCAGAGCTCGAAGCTGAGGCCGCAAAATCGTTGGCTCAGCCAGCCCAATCCGGATTGCTCGAAAGCCCAGGTAAGGATTCGCTTCCCGGGGTAACTTAAGCATCCCCAGCCGTTTATCACCACCAATATCAAGGGTCCGGGCCACAACCCGTTGCTGGTCCATACCGCTAACAAACTGGCGGTAAGCCTTAAACTGTTCTTCCTCACTCGGCAACTCGGTTCGGTCCATATACAGGAATTCGGTCCGCAGGAGGCCAATCCCCTCGGCACCACGATCTCGGGCAACGGTGATATCACTCAGTGACCCGACATTGGCAGCGACCTCGTATTTGCGTCCATCCTGGCTAGCTGTATGCTGATCACGAAGGGCACCCCAGGCCTGCTGCTCCCGGGCAAACTCCCCCGCCAGCAACCGGTAGTGTTCCAGTTGCTGCTCAGTTGGATTCACAATCACCTTACCGTGAATACCGTCAACCACTAGTAGATCACCATCCTTGATCTTCTTCGTAGCCGCGTTAGTACCAACCACCACGGGTAAGGCCAGCGTCTTAGACATGATCGAGAAATGGGAAGTCCGGCCACCGTAATCAGTCACCAGGCCAGCCACGTACCGCCGGTCAAGCTGGGCCATATCGGTTGGCGTAATATTAGGTGCCACCATAATTGCCCGGTGATCTAGGGCCGCGGGATCCGGGAGCTTTACCCCTAGCAAATGACTGATGATACGCTTGTAGACGTCACGAACAGCCAGGGCGCGGGAATTCAGGTAATCATTATCATTCTGCTCAAAAAGCGCCAGGTAGTGATCGGTTGCCAGTTTGACCGCCCACTCTGCCGTATAAGAATGTTTATCAATTAAACGCTCAATTGTTGTTAGGAGGACGGGATCATCCACCATCGTCAGCTGGGCATCCACCACCGCAGCCGCCTGGTGACCGAGGTCCTGATGGGCCCGCTGCCGGATGGCCTTTAATTCTTTGGTGGTTAAAGCAAAAGAATCACGAAGCCGTGCGACTTCATGATTCTTATCAGCGATATGCTGTTTCTTAATGGATAGATCTGGCCCTACTAATAGGTAGGCAGGTGCAATGGCAATCCCACTACTCGCTGCCAGCCCATCTAGTAGTAAAGACATTAGTCAGTCAATCCTTCCTTCTTCATCGTTTCAGCAACAGCATCTAAGGCTTCCTTTTCGTCGTCACCGTTAGCCGTAATGGTAACGTCTGCGTTTTGACCAACACCAAGTGACATAACACCCATGATGGACTTCAAGTTAACACTCTTACCCTCGTAAGACAGGGTTACATCTGAGTTGTACTTGGATGCAGTTTGTACCAAAATCGTTGCTGGACGTGCGTGAATACCAGTCTCAGCAGTAATTGTAAAGTCACGTTTTTCCATACTTAATCAGTCTCCTTCGAGCAGATTTACTTAATTATCAGCGGCCATACACCTCTGATACACCTCGATACGTATATTTTAGCAATTGTAAGCGTTAAATACAAGATCACGGAAAATTTAACTCGACCTTTTAGCGAATTCGTTAACGTTGCCGCAAATGATAGGTAATCTTCCCGCCAATATTAGCCTTACCCTCGATCTGCGTCCGGTATGGATAGGCGTGAAAGACCCGCTGAAATTCCTGGAAGTTCTCCGGGGTAATTTCAAAGTGGTCAATTTTACCAGCACGCAGGTCGTCGAGTTGCTGTTCAAAGTTTTCCATATTATATTACCTCCACTAAAATTCTAGCATAAAGTAATCGCACTTCACCTATTTTAGCATTCTAATGTAAAGAGTGCTAAAATCTAAATAGACATTGAACAGCTGCTTACACAGACAAGTCTTTAGGATTTCGGAAAGTCAGTACTTCTGACTTGCTTTACGACTAAAAGTAAGTATAATGTAATCAATGGTCAAGAAAGGTCAAACAATTTCAGACCTTTTACCCATACTTTTTAAGGAGGTATTTTATTAGATGCTCTGTCAAAATTGTCATCAAAATCCCGCGACGATTCACTTACAGATGAACTTTAATGGTCAGCGGGTTCAAATCGACCTCTGTCAAGATTGCTATCAAAAACTACAAAACCTTCAAACAAATATGATGAACGGGGGGAACGGAATGAATAACTTCAATTTTGGAAGCCTCGAAGACTTTATGAATGCAATGAATAACATGCAAAGCCAAGCTGCTGGTAATGGCCAAGCAGCCGGCGCCCAGGGTCAACGTCAGGGTGGCCGTCGTGGTGGTAAGGGAGTTCTCGGTCAATACGGGATCAACCTGACCGACATGGCTCGTCAAGGCAAGATCGACCCTGTGATCGGTCGGGACAACGAGATCAAGCGGGTCATTGAAATCCTTAACCGGCGGACCAAGAATAACCCAGTCCTGATCGGTGAAGCCGGGGTTGGTAAGACGGCCGTTGTCGAAGGCCTCGCCCAAGCCATCGTTTCTGGTGAAGTTCCAGAGAAGTTGGCTAACAAGGAAATTATCCGGCTCGACGTTGTTTCCCTGGTTCAGGGTACTGGAATCCGTGGTCAATTCGAAAAGCGGATGCAGCAACTGATGCAGGAAGTACAGAAGAACCAAAACATCATTCTTTTCATTGACGAAATCCATGAAATCATGGGCGCCGGTAATGCTGAAGGCGGTATGGATGCCGGTAACGTTTTGAAACCTGCCCTTGCCCGGGGTGACTTCCAACTCATCGGTGCTACGACCCTTAACGAATACCGGAAGATCGAAAAGGATGCAGCCCTCGCTCGGCGGTTCCAACCGGTAGAAGTTGATGAACCATCCGTTGAAGAAACCATTAAGATCCTCAACGGGATCAAGGGTCGCTACCAAGACTACCACCACGTTAAGTACACGGATGACGCCATCGTCGCCGCTGCTAAGCTCTCTGATCGTTACATCCAAGACCGGTTCCTGCCTGATAAGGCCATTGACCTGCTTGATGAAGCCGGCTCTCGAAAGAACCTTACCTTGAAGACTGCCGATCCAAACACGATTGAAAACGAAATCCACACGGCCGAAGCTCACAAGCAACAAGCCGTTGATAACCAGGATTACGAAAAGGCTGCTTTCTACCGTGACCAAGTTACTAAGCTGGAAAAGGCCAAGAAGGATGCGGAAGAGAACCACACGGAGGACTCTGCTACGGTTACTGTTGCTGACATGCAAAAGATTGTCGAAGAAAAGACCAACATCCCAGTCGGCGACCTCCAGAAGCAGGAAGAAAATCAGCTGCGTGACCTCGACAAGAAGCTTGAAGAACACGTCATTGGTCAGAACGAAGCGGTTGATAAGATTGCCCGGGCCATTCGGCGGAACCGGATTGGCCTGAACAAGTCCGGTCGGCCAATCGGCTCCTTCCTCTTCGTCGGTCCAACTGGTGTCGGTAAGACCGAAACCGCTAAGCAGCTTGCTAAGCAGCTCTTCGGTTCCAAGGACGCCATGATCCGGTTCGATATGTCCGAATACATGGATAAGACGTCAACCTCTAAGCTGATCGGGGCTGCTCCTGGTTACGTTGGTTACGAAGAAGCCGGTCAATTGACGGAACAAGTTCGGCGGCACCCATACAGCCTGATCCTGCTCGATGAAGTTGAAAAGGCGCACCCAGATGTTATGCACATGTTCCTGCAGATCCTCGATGACGGTCGCTTGACTGATTCTCAAGGCCGGACTGTTTCCTTCAAGGACACAATCATCATCATGACATCTAACGCCGGGACTGGGGATGCCGTTGCCAGTGTTGGTTTCGGTGCCGAAGCCAGTGGCAATACCCACTCCATCATCGACAAGCTGACCAACTACTTCAAGCCGGAGTTCCTTAACCGGTTCGACGACATCGTTCAGTTCAACGCCCTTACCAAGGACGACCTGATGAAGATCGTCAACCTGATGATTGAAGACGTCAACACGATGCTCAGCGATCGTGGTCTCCACATCGATGTACCAGAAGACGTTGAAGAGAAGCTGGTTGACCTCGGCTTCGACCCGAAGATGGGTGCACGTCCACTGCGGCGGGTTATCCAGGAACAAATCGAAGACCGGATTGCCGACTACGTGCTCGACCACAATGACGTCAAGCAGTTAGCTGCTAAGCTCGATGACGATGGTAACATCACCGTAACGGCAGCCACGGCGCCAGTCACCACCAACGATGCCAATGCTCAAGAAGACTAACCATTAAATCAAATATACAAGCGCCGTTCAGAGTCTCGCTAATGAGATTCTGAACGGCGCTTTTTTTGTAACTGTTCTTATTCATTGTCCCAAGCGGCGCTGAACTTCAAGCACCGGCAACGCAATTAGCGGTACCACGATAACTGCTAGGATAAGTTCGGCTAAACCATTGGTCGCCATAATTGCCTCCAGTGCTGACAAAAGATGGCCGACGTCTACCCCATAGGCATGGGCCACGGCTGGTGTCCGGTAGAAGAGGTAAATCAGGCCCAGAACCAGACCAGTGTTGGTAACCGCCCCGGCCGCGGCCGCCAGAATTGCCGCCAATCGTTGTGAATGACTATAACGAACGACCAGCCGGAAGAGGAAACCGGCGACCACCCCGATCATGAGCCGCGGAAAGATGGCCACCAGCGGATTGGTAAATACCAATGGCGCAAGTGGACTCGATGGCGCTACAAAGGCCCGAATCCAAGTTAAAAGGCCCCAGGTACCACCAATGATAGCCCCCTCCCCTGGCCCTAGCGCAATCGCTGCAAGAATAACTGTCACGTGGAGGGTCGTAATGCTCAGCGGTCCCAAGGGAATGTTGCCAAAGAAGGGCACGAAATCTTGGAGAATAATAATTGCCATAAAAATCGCCCGCAGCGTGTTTCGCCTGATGCGCTGGTGCCGTGTCATCCTCTTCCCTCACTTTCAAATCGAATAGCTAAATTTTACCAAATGAGCGCTTACTTGACCATTCTTAATTACCGTTAAAATCGTTGTGCGAGTACGTATTGGGTCATAAAAAGCGGTATAATAAAAGAAATAGTATCTTTGATGGGGTGGAAATATGTTTGAAAAATTTAAAACGGGGAACCCAATCTGGGTTTACTATGTCGATATCGATTCCGGCGCTAACCTGATTGTCCCCCAATTATTACGCGGGCGGATCGGTGAAGAATATCAAGTTGATAAGAAGAAATTCCCCAACTACAACTTCGTCAAGGTCGAAGGTGACCTCACCGGAACTTTTGACATGACCCAGCGCAATGTCAAGCTCTTCTACCGTAAACAGTCATGGGGTGAAGTCCAAGACATCAATATGTTTTTGGAATTAGAAGCACCAACGACCGTTTACGATACGGTCGAAGGGATGCCAGTGGGCCAGCCATTACCACAAGACATCATCATCAAGGCCTTCCAACGGGTGGCAACTAAGGACGGTCAATTCTGGTACGAGATCGGAGCTGACCAGTGGATCAAGTACGAGAAGATGCACGTTGTTGATGATCCATTCAATAACGATCAGGATATCCCCTCACGCTTGGAAAACCAACTGACCGTTCTCCAGCTCAACAACATCAAGGCCACCGTCGATTATATTCCCGGTAAGTCCGTTGATGTCTATGACGCACCATATGGTAACCAGGTTGATAAGGTTGACGATGGGCAGGAAGTCACCCTTACCAAACGGCTGAGTGATAGCGACGAGCTAACCTGGTATGAAATTGGACCTAAGCAGTTTATTTCAGGAAACTACGTTAAGATTGAAGAAGACAAATAACACAGTGCCCTCTCCCCAAATAATAAAGGCTCTGAGTCAATCGTACGCGATTGGTTCAGAGTCTTTTCATTATTTTGACGTTGATTGATTATCTACCGGGTGTTCAATCCGGTAGATGTCAAAGAAGTATTCACAAACCGTCTTGACTACCGCATAGGCTGGGATGCAGAGAATCATTCCGGCAATTCCGGCGATGTGCCCCGCTGCCAGCAGAAGTAAGATGATCGTCAGCGGATGAATCTTAAGACTGCGTCCAATGATATTCGGGTAGACGATGTTCCCGTCGATCTGCTGAACAATCAGGACAACGATGATTACCGGGATCAGCTTCTTCGGGGCCATCGTTAGGGAAACAAACAAAGCCGGTGCAATTCCGATGTACGGCCCAATGTAAGGGATGATATTGCACAGGCCGGCCACAATTCCGAGCACCAGAGCCATTGGTTGCTTAATGATCAGGTAACCGACCGATGTGAAGACACCGACAAAGAGGCACTCAATCACCTGTCCCGAAATGTAGGAGGACAGGGTATCGTTCATCTTACGGAGCAGTTGGTCAACCTCCTTGGCATGGTGCGGTGACAGCCACTTCTGCACACTTGGTGCCAGTTTGGAACCATCCTTGAGCATGTAGAAGAGCATCACGGGCACAGTAATGGTTACTACTGTAACGTTAGTAACCATCCCAATGATGTCACCAACTCGTGACGACAATCCCTTCAAGACGATCTGAGCGTACTTGGCCAGCTGGTGGTCGAACTGTCGGTAGTATGAATTCAGATCGACTTTTTTGAATGGTGAATGCTGAATTGTATTGTTCAGCAAGTGCTGGATTCCAGAAGCGGTCTGCGGTAAATGCGTTACCAGGCCAGTAATTTCTTTAACTACTGGAGGAATTAGAATTGCTAGTCCGCCAATAATAATCAAGATTAGCAAGGCAACTAAGAGAAGGCTTGCGACTCCCTTATTAAAATGAAAACGACCAATTTTAATTTTCAGCATTATCTTGAGGATCGGATTCAGCATGTAATATAGGAAACCCGATAAAATCAGCGGTACGAAGACCACAGAGATAAAAGTCAAGAAGGGCTTAAAAATAAACTGGATCTTGGTGCAGACGAAAATCAACGTTGCGATGACAAGAAGCACTACTGGCCAGAACAGCCAATGGTAGAATTTTTGACTAGACATATCAAACCAACCTTATAGTGAACTACTCGGCCATAAATGACCGAGCTTCTGGGAACACGAAGTAGTATTTAGGATATTATATCAGTATTCTGAAGACCTAACTTACAGAATTTCGCTTTTTTACCATGGCTAGTCCCTAACCAACGGCTTTTAATCCTTTATGGAGAATATTAACTGCCGCATTAATATCCCGATCGTGGTGAGTATTACATTGTGGACAGGTCCATTCACGGACGGCTAAGGGCTTAGGGCCACTATGATACCCACAGCTGGAACAGATTTGACTGGTATAGTTGGGCTTGACGACAATCAGCTTTTTGCTGTACCAGGCACATTTATATTCCAGCATTATCCTAAACTCATACCAGCTGGCATTGGCAATCGCCTTAGCTAAGTGATGGTTGTGTTGTAGATTCTTGGTTTTCAAATCTTCAATGACAATCACGTCATACTGCTTAACTAAATCAGTGGTCAGCTTATGCAGGTAATCCTTACGCCGGTTAGCGATCTTCTGCTGATAGCGCGCTTTTTGAGCCCGGGCCCGTTGCCAATTCTGATAATCATCCAGTTCTTCTTTAAGCGTTTTGTGGCTGTGATTCCATTGGCGAACCGCTACTGTCGCCCTGTGACGCCGGTGGCTATATTTGCTTTGCCACTGCAGGGTTTGATTTTCCAGCCATTTAGCCTTGAATGCTTGGTATTTAATTCCATCCGAACTAATGGCTAGATCGGCAATTCCCACATCAAGGCCAACCACTTTGCCAGTTTTGGGCAGAGCCTGTGGCACTGGCGCTTCAACTTGTAAGGACAGGTAGTAGCGGCCGGTTGAATCATAGCTGACCGTGTAGCGCTTGATCTTTAAGCCCGCTATTCGGCCGGTCTTACTAGTTTGAATACTGCCCAGTTTAGGCAACTTCATCCGGCGCTTAGCGATTACACGACAGGACGAACGACCGGTGTAAGCTTGTCTAATGGCCCGCTTGCTCTTAAAACGCGGATAACCACCTTGGTGTTTGAAGAGCATTTTAAATGATTGCGCCAAGTTATGATTAATAACCTGTAAACTGGTAGAATCACTCTGCTTTAAGAATGGGTATTCTTGTTTAAGCGGCTTCAAAAGGTAATTCATACCATACTCATTGACAAAGTGACTGC
>CAMCCW010000038.1 GCA_945873395.1 uncultured Lactobacillus sp.
CGCGACCCCCACCATGGCAAGGTGATGTTCTACCACTGAACTACTTCCGCATGTCGTCCTTGACAACAGAAATAATAATATCAAGATTTCCGT
Source organism: uncultured Lactobacillus sp. (assembly GCA_945873395.1). Classification (GTDB taxonomy): domain Bacteria; phylum Bacillota; class Bacilli; order Lactobacillales; family Lactobacillaceae; genus Limosilactobacillus. The sequence continues at coordinate 94 of CAMCCW010000038.1, forward strand.
TAAATGGCAAGGACTTTTTGTAAAAAATTTAAATTAAATTTTATTGGCCTTCAAAAGTGTTATAAACACAGGCTCAGATGACTGTTGTTCCCCCACCAGACTAGTGGAATCAGTCATCTTGGTAGTGTAAGTCATCGTACTTCTGGTCCGCCTGTTGCTGAGCCATGGCCTTGGTGGGGTAATAGACGGCCGTTACCCAGTTTTCGGCTCCTTCACCGACGACTAGGACCCTGACCGGCTTCCCATCAATATTTTCCGTCTTGACCATATAGGAGGTCCCGTCGCCGGCTGCCTGGAACCATCCCTGGACATTCAGCCAGGTGCCACCATCATCATGCAGAAACTGGGCACGGCCCCAGTCCTTCGTTGCACTGACCTGCTCATTACTTGGTTGTTCATTATCCCGGGCATACTGGGCATCCTGGTGGTAGAGCTTCAAATTATCACCGTCAATGACCATGGCGTGATCTGAAATGGTCATCGTCGAATCATCATCATTGTCAGCCGAGTACCAGGTTCCCTGCATATCGCCCGGCACCGCAAACGGCCCCTTATTGCCGTACTTACCAGTTTCACCATCACTGTGGCCAGCAGAACTTGTACCATGATCACCGGTAGCACCACCGCTCTTATCGACCACTTGGGCGTTCTTCGCCAGGTCATTAACCAGTGCCCCTTGGCCATGCTGATTGATGTACTTAGCCATTGCCGACTTGCTGATGGTCGTTAGTTTATGGGCGGGCTTCCCTGACTGAGCGCCCTGGTAGATCACCACGTTATCATCCTGGTCAATCGTGTACACTAAACCAGCTGCCTGACCGTCGGCAGTAACCTCGTAGGCCATCCCCTGACCGTTGTCACTAAGTCGGTAGCGACTCGTCGGATAGAGGTTCACCTGCAGACCTGATTGGCGGGCCTGCTTGGCCATCTGCGCCCACTGACCACCATAACGGTTGCCAGCATAGGCCGTGACCAGGCTAACAACCTGCTGTGGCGACATTCCTTGGGCATTAATCTGCACACTCGACTTCTTAGCGATCAAACTCGTTGAGGAACTAGTCTGCTCCTTCCCCTGACTGGCCGCGTTACTTCCGCACCCAGCCAGCGTCAAGGCAGCTAATCCCGTTATCAACAATATCTCTGTCTGTTTTCTATTCAATGAAACTCCTTCTCCCTAAAATCACTTACAGCCCCATTATAGCGCCGATTAGTATTTAGAGATCCATGATCCGCAGACTTCCCTGCCACTGAGCGGTAAAATCGTCACGCTGCCACTCGTTGATTCGCTTGTTACGGACTCCCACCGCCTGATTCAGATAGGTAACACCATTGCGCTCCAGTGGAGGATGGATACCGTGCAAGTGCCCATAGAAAACGTACCTGACGTTTTCAGCTGATTCGAGCAGGGTTCCCAGCCGATCGCTGCCCATCATGGCATTGATCATCTGGTAGAAGCGTTCACGGCGTGGGGTGCTAACTGCTGCTGGTCGCGGTGCTAAAAGTTCGTGCCGGGGTGCGAAGTGCGTCAGGAAGAGCACCCGTTTCTCCGCATCCTTGGCCGCCGCTAGTTGAGTCGTCACCTGGTTGAGGACGTTATCCATCCGTTCCTGGTCATCTCCAGGCTGGTCAATCTCACTGTCCAGCCAGTAGACCCGTTTCCACTGCTGGACAGCTGTCGGGTCATCGCGATAGGCCGAAAAGGTATAATCATACCAGCCATTGTTCCCGATCATCCGCCAATTCGTCCCTGGCAGGTCGACGTAGCGTCGGTGTAAATAGCCGGGATCAGCTAAGTGCTCGGTCAGATCGTAGGGAGCATGTTGAAGGAGGTCATGGTTACCCGCAATGTAGTAGACACGTACTCGGCTAATCAGGCGACGTTGAAGGTCAACCATATATTGCCGAGTCTGATCGAAATCGTTGAAGAGGTCGCCAGCGTAAAAGTAGTATTGAATACCGTGATCTTGAAGATACTGGGCCTGCATCGCCAAGGCCGCCGCCGGATCGGCCTGGTTAACATCGAGATGATTATCACTGCTGATTGCAATTCGTACCATTTTATTTCCCCCTAAAATAAAGAAAGCATCCCCTGCTTGGAATGCTTTCTAGTTTACTTAGTTTGGTCGGCGCGTCAAGAATTGCATCCTGGCTCCGATAATCTTATTTACCGCTGGAACACCATCCTTAACGTGGAGGGCCTTGAACGGGAAAGTTGCCCGGTAGGTAACCACGCCGGGATCAGCCGACTGCTTCAGTGAATCAATCACCGTCTCACTCGCCGTCGAACCCGTCAGCAATTGGGTGAAGACACCCGGCAGGTTGACCTGGAGAACTTTGGATAAGAAGGCTACCTCAGGCAGTGGTAGTGGCTGAACCCCTACCTGGTGGAACTCGTTTCCGGCCTTAACAAAGATAACCTGATACAGCCCAGCTGTGTCCTGGCTCATGACCGCATTACTTGCCTGGTCACTTACTGACTGAAATTCGTAGTCCGGAACCTCAGCCGGGTAGCGAATAGCGGTTGACTGATAGTTTAACTGTTCTGGTGAGAGCAGATTTGTCGTCGTGCCCAGTGGGTAAGCATACTCCCCATCAAAAATGTAGTTGAAGGCCACCAACTTGTTCGCCCGACTATCCAGTCGTGGCAGCCGGTCATCAGGCAAGATAATCAACCGACTTTCGAGTTCAACTTGTGTGAGGTTGGCTAACAACTGGATATAGGAGGCCGGGACGAATAGCAACTGGGGCTGTTCCACCTTCAGAAGCTGAAGAATGTTCTCCGGGGTTGGCGGCTCCAGGTAACGCTTATCACTCAGATCTCCTACCAGAGCCACTGAACTCGGGTTAGTATCAACAATTACTGTGTGGTAACCCTCTTGGTGCAGCTGTTTCATCATGGAGGCCACAAAGTAGTCACCAGCATTACTAAGCCCCAGCCGCAGGCCACCGGTCCCAATCACCATGGCACTCGGCTGCGCTGTCTTGGTTCCCTCATTTTCGTCTTCTAAGGCCGAATAGAAGCTACTGGTGTGCTGGTCAAACTCCCCAGCTGAGGGTTCGATCTCCTTATACTTAGTCGTAAGTTGGTGGTCTACCAGCATCTGGTAGATCCGGTGCGGAGTAGTCTTCCATAACCGTGCAATTAGCTGGTTACTCAAACCGTACCCCTTGGCTTTAATCAAGACTGGTTCTTTATTCGGATTGTCGATGACCTCCCTGATCAGAAGGCGCATCTTGTTGATCTGATCGAAATAGAAGGGGTCAATCTTCGTCATCTCCGCTAGTTCATCGACAGAGTAGCCTCGGTCCATCGCCTCGATCAAGACAAACAGCCGACCAGCTTCGGGGTGAACCAGTTTGACGATCAACTCGTCGTCTGACAGTTTCTTCTGGGCTGCCAGGTGAAAGTCTGCCGGTTCGCGGTAACGGGATTCAATCGCCTTGAAAAGCGCCTCGATCGGGCTTCGACCAATCCCAAAAACGGTTCCGACCGATTTTTTCTCTGTTCCCAGCAGTCGACTGGCCTCGGGAATCTCGTCGAAACCCCATACTGGCACCCGGGCCGCAATGTGGTCCATCGTCGGTTCAACCAGTGCGGCATGATGAACATAATTAGGTCCCAGATCAATATCCCGAAGGAGTTTTCCCGCATAGAGCTGGGCACAAACCTTGGCAATTGGGTAACCGGTCGACTGTTCAACAAAAGAAGTCATTCGGTCAAAGTAGGGACTGTTCTTGATGACGTAGAACTTATCATTTTCTGGATTAAGGGCAAACTGGACATGATTGATGCCGATAATTCGTAATTTCCGCGTGATTGCAAAGGCGGTGTCCCGCATATTCTGAATTTGCCGATCAAGCAGGGTCTGCGGTGGATTAAAGGCCACTGAATCACCGGCATGAATGCCGATTGGATCCATGTCCTCAATCATTGAGAGCATCATCATCGTTCCCGAGGAATCACGCTGCACGACGACTTCGATTTCCTTATATCCTGCCAAACTCTGCTGGACCAACACCTGTTCAGCCCGGGATTGACTCAAGCAACTCTGCACTGCGGATGCTAATTCCCGTTGATCATGAACGATCCGCCGAGTGCTGTTACTCTTGGGCAGGACCGAACGAATAATTACTGGATAGCCCAGCTTCTGGGCCTCTTCTAGGGCATCCTGGTAGTTACTGACCGTCACTACCGACTTCATCGGCGCATCCATCTTGTGAAGCGTTCGGCTGAGCAAAACCGGGTTATTTACCTGGCGCACCGTCGCCTCGGGAACCCCTAGCAACTTAATATCACGTTTCTGGATGATGCCCTTTTCCAGTAGTTCCTGAGTCAGTTCAAAGGCGTGCTGGTTCCCCACCGTCGGCAAGATGGCTTGCGGATGGTAGTGTTCAATTAACGTGACCAGGTGTTCCACATTCAATGGACCAATGCAAGCATGATCGACCGCCGTCCGGTTTTCCAGACTAACGGAAAACGGATTGTCGTCGGCGAGGATCGTCTTGATCCCCAGACGTTTGAAAGCCGTCGTGATCTGGTAGGTAGCCGCGTCCAGCTCGTCACCATGCTGAATATCGTTAGCCCCGGCACCGATTACCAGGACCGATTTAATCGCTGACTTTGGCATTAACGACGCGCCTCCTTCCGCTTCATGATGTCGAGGAATTCATCAAATAGGCCATCCGTTTCATCCGGACCCGGGGCCCCATCCGGGAAAAACTGGACGGAGAAGGCCGGGTAGTGCCGGTGGCGAAGGCCCTGAATACTATTGTCAATCATGTCCACGTAAGTAATGAACAGCTGGGACCGATCGACTGTCTGCGGATCGATATGGTAACCGCCACCCTGGTTGGCATAGACAATGTGATCGGTGATGATCTCCTTCAGGGGGTGGTTCATCCCGTGGTGTTCAACCGGATTCTGCTTAACGGTTGCTCCATTGGCGATCGCAAACAGTTCATGGCCGAGACCAATCGCAAACAGCGGCACCTTGGTCTGGATCTGCTGGATCATCTCTAGTACCGAGCGCTTGATACTATTGGGATTGCCGGGCCCACTGGACAGTACTACCCCATCCGGATCCAGGCGCAGGATTTCTTCCGCCGTGGCGGTGTATGGGAGGACCGTGACGTTGCACTTCCGCCGACTGAGCTCTCGCAGGACCCCATTCTTCAAGCCAAAGTCAACGACAACCACGCTCATCCCCACGCCAGGATTAGGATATGGCTTCGGCGTTGCCACCTGGGCGACCTGCTGATTGGTCAGCACTGTGGCATGGAGCTGGTCGAAAGCATGGTCATCCGGAACCGGGACGATACTCCCCTTCAGTGGCTTCCCGGCATCCCGTAACTTATGAATGACCGCCCGAGTATCAATGTTAGTGATCCCCGGAATATTCATCTGTTTGAGGTAACGATCAAGCGTCTGTTGCTGCGGATTATCGGCCCCAACATTGGACAGCGAGCGCACAATGACCCCCTTAATCGTCGGGACAATCGTCTCATAGATATTACGTTGAATACCATAGCTCCCGATGTTCGGCTGGGAAAACACCACAATCTGGTTATTGTAGATCTGATTGGTGATAATTTCCTGGTAACCGGTCATGCTGGTGTTAAAAACTACCTCGCCAAAGGTTACCGCGGGAGCTCCGAAGCCCTCACCGGCAAAAGTAGTTCCATCTTCAAATATTAGGTATCGTGCTGTCACTTTATCACTCACCCCGAATTGCGTTCTCATTTCTTATTATGCCGTACAATGGCATAATTTCAAGAATTTAATTATCAATCTTATCAAGCTTGTCTAACATTTTCTGGAAGTATGGTGGCAAGGGGGCCGTAAACGTCAACTGCTTGCCAGTCCGGGGGTGCTTGAAACCAAGCAGGCGCGCGTGCAAATATTGGCCGTTGCCCGGTAGCGTCTTCCGCGGACCGTAGAGTGGATCCCCAGCTAACGGATGGCCAATATACTTCATGTGCACCCGGATCTGGTGAGTCCGCCCCGTCTCCAGACGACAAGATACCAGGGTATAGTGGCGATAACGTTTAAGCACCTTAAAATGGGTAACCGCATGCCGACCGTCAGCAACGACTGCTTGCTTCTTACGATCCTTTGGTGACCGACCAAGGGGCGCATCAATCGTCCCCTCGTCCTCCTTGATCACCCCATGAACCAGGGCTACATACTCGCGCTCGTTGGACTTAGCCTTGAGCTGAGCGGCCAATGAGCGATGGGCCATGTCGTTTTTAGCCACCATCAGTAATCCTGAGGTATCCTTGTCAATCCGGTGAACTATACCCGGTCGGAACTCACCGTTAATCGTTGAAAGTGGTGAGTGGTAAAGGAGTGCGTTGACCAGGGTATGATCAGGGTGCCCCGGTGCCGGGTGGACAACCATCCCCTGAGGTTTATTAACGACAATCACATCATCGTCTTCATAGACAATATCGAGGGGAATATCTTCCGGTACCAGGTCAATCTTCTTGGGCTTCTCCGGGGTAATGGTAACTACATCCCCCACTGCCAGCTTATACTTTGGTTTTACTGGCTGATCATTGACCTTGACATGACCGTCTTCGATCCAGCGCTGAATCTGGGAACGCGAGAACTGTTTGAAATGGTGACCTAATTGCTTATCAATTCGACCCGTTAGCTCCTCAGTGATTACCAGTTGTACTGGTTCGTCCATCTTATCAATCATCCTCCCGTAAAATTGCAACAATTAAGATCAGCACACCAATGGTCAGGCACGAGTCAGCTACGTTAAATACCGGAAAATTGATGAATAATAACTCAAACATATCGACCACGTAACCATTAAGTAAGCGGTCAATGAAGTTGCCAAGCGTCCCCGCTAAAATCAAGGCCAAGCCAATCATCAGGGGCCACTGACGCCGCCAGCGAAACATCAGGTAGCCAATGACAGCGATCGCCACCACCGAAACAATGGCAAAGAACCACTGCTGCCCCTGAAGCATACTCCAGGCTGCTCCGTCATTATGCAGGTCTGTCAGCGCCAGAACTCCCGGGATAACCACATGACTGGTACCAAGGGCAATGGAAGTCGCTACCCAGTGCTTAACTAACTGATCAAGTATCACCAAAGCCACTACCAGGATTAGGCTGATACTAATGATCACGATCTGCACCCTCTGTCCGGTTATTGAGAGCCAATTTCAAACGCTTAATAGCTTTCTCACTGAAGGTAAAGTTAAGCACTTCGCCATTGACGGTCATCGTCACCGTATGCTTGGTGAACCGCGGCTGGCGAATATCAGCCAGTGGGATCATCAGGTAGTCCCGCTGCAATAGGCGGCTGAAAACCAGCTTAGTAGGCGTGATTAACACCGTCCGCCGCTTGATCTCCAAAAATGTTAAAATAACGAAAGCTGCAAAGAAAACAGCCGTTATCCACTGAAAATGGGTAATCTCAAGCCAAATAATTAGACCGATTAAAAACAGCAGGAACGTCCAGCACCAGCTAATAATGGTCCCGGTCAGATCCGGCTGGTAAAAATAACGGGTCTCTTCTTCCATAAAATAGACTCTTCCTTTCAAAGTGAGGTAATCTTAATGTTAAAACTATATACTGATGCCGCCAGCAAGGGCAATCCCGGTCCAACTGGTCTTGGTGTCTTAATTATTGACAACCACCAACAATACCAGCTAACTTCTACCCTAGAAAATGCCGATAACCACCATGGTGAGTTTGCGGCCGCTCAATTTGGCTTCCAGTACCTGTTAGACCACTTTGGTCCTCAACAAACGGTACTATTCTACACCGATAGCCGGGTCCTCAGTGACGCAATTGGGAAAAATTATACAAAACATTACCAAAAAGAACTGGCGGCCCTTAACCAACTCATCAGTCAATTTACCACCGTTGTCACTCAGTGGATCCCTGACCAGCAGAACCACGGCGCCCACCACCTGGCCAACCAGGCACTCCGGTCGCTTGAATAGCCCCACTTAATATATACGTGAAATAATTGCATCATCACTTGGGTGACAAAGTCTATTGTATTATATCATTTTCGCTCCGCGTTCATTAAGCTTCATCCATAATATAAGGGAAGTACAGCAAATTGTTTTGTTATACTTCCCTATTTTTATCTAATCTTTCTTACGGAACCAACCGAAAAGATGGTGCCGCTGGTTTTGTTTTTCCTGCATCTCAGTCAGCTTGGCGATGGCTTTACTCATCTGGGCTGCGGTATCAACCTTTTGCGCATTACGGGCAACCTCGCTACTGTTATAGCGTTGCTCCAGTGTATCGCTATTCAGCCACCGATCAAAGTTTTTCACATCAACAATAAAGCCGGTGCTTGTGTGCTGGTAGCTGATACGGTACTTACGCGGCAGGTACTGGAAATAACGATCCATTAGCATTGAACCACTGTTGCGCGCCGTATTATCTGAAACCTTATTGAATAGCTGCTTATTAATCTGTGCTTTCAGGCACCCATCTTGTTGAACAAACATTACATCTGTTCCTATTTCGGCCTGATTGATCAGCATCGTCCAATCATTACGACCAACAAATAGCGAGTAATCATAATTTTCTTTAAAGTAGTCCTGTACTTGATCAAACATTGCAAACTGTTCCATTGCATGTTTCAACACATATTTAATTGGATACAAGAAATCCTTCTCAATCTGCTGTTCTGTCTCCGGCGATACGTCATCGAAGAATTTGGCTAACTCCACCTGACAATAACGATAGAGCTTATCATTTGCCCGGCTCAGAAGATCATTTAACTTTTTCTCCCGTTCACTCTCCTCACCTGCGAACGTTGATTCAAAACTAAGGTACCAAAGGCGCCGCATGATCTCGGGCTTTAGAGAAAACTGTGATTTGCTATCACCCTCACGGCGGTTCATCGTGAAGATAAACGATGGCAGAGGTTGGGTCAGATTACGATTATTGGTAATTTCCTTAATAAAGCGATCAAAGTATGGCCGGGTTGTCAGGTCGGGGCTAATATCGTCGATCATCATGGGATTAACCGGGCCACTATACATATAGTCATTCAATACATTCGTAATCGTCATGTTAATATTGGATTTCCCCAACGCATAGTTTTTGGGATCAAACACCCCACCATCCAAGAAGTTGCCACTGCCGGTCAGTTTGGCCGCAAAACGTTTCCCCAGTGTTGACTTACCAGTTCGTCCTTGACCAATCAAGGCAACACCCAGCGGAACATCTTCCCGTGACTTACCACTTGGTGACATCTCATACATATTCCGGATCTTCCACAGCCACGGTGCCTCAAACAGGAAACACATAAAGTCACAGGCCTGCCAGCCTTCTCCGACCTCTTTATAATTATCATATTCGTGAGCAATATCACTAAATAATTGAAGTTGTTCTTTAAGGGCCGGACCAGTTAAATCAGACTTTATTACCGTTGACTTAACCTTGTCCCCAATCCGGGGCGCCTCAAACAGCTGTCCATTATTATAGAAGAGTACCGGTTTAGGATAGAGATCTTCCTCATGCTCAATTTTCCCAGCAGTGGCGTTATTTTTCGAAACGTGCTTGACCACTTGAGTTAATTTATATAGATCTTGGCCGATATTATTCAGTTGACGCTTCTTGTATCCAGCATTGCCGAAGAGCTTGACTGTCTGAATGACGCTTAGTTTTTCACGTGCTGATAATTGTTTCATCTCTTCGTCAGATTCATGGTCAGCCCGATACTTTTTAACGTCTTCAGCTGGTAAAACGACAACATCTTTGTCACCATCGTCCTTATTTTTCAGCATATCGGCAGTATCAGTGTAGACGTTTATCTGTAACTGTTCCGCATTCTTAGCCTTGATGAAGCCCGCCATCTTCTTGGCATCCAGATAGGTGGCGGCCCGGTTGAAGTTATCGGCAAACATCTGTTGGTGGCACTGATAGAGCTGGGATTGCTGAGTACCGTAATCACCGGCCAGCTGTTCGACATTACGGTGTAAAGCTGCTTCAGTAAGATTCATTGAACCCGATAAGGCTAAGTAGTCGTGATCATTAGTCAGCAGGTACATTTTCGTATGAATCAGTTCCTGCTTGGTAAAATAAAGTTTTAGCGTCCCATTTAGAATACGTTTGGTGAATTCACTCTTCTGATTTTCATAACCATACTTCACAAATTTATTACGGTCCGTTAACTGTGCCATTCGTTGGCCAATCGAAGCAGTCCCGTTATCGCTCAGGCCGAGGATCAGGGTTACTGACTGGTAACGTGGTAAGAGGTACTTCTCAATAAACTTGATCGACGAGACAAACGATACTCCCTTAAATTCGGTTGGTTTTTGGATGTGTTCATCCGCAAATTTCCAAAAGTCGGCGTCGGCCACCAATGTTTGCTTAGTGTAGTCTAAGATGTCTAGCATCCCCGTGCTCCTCCATTTTCTTCGATTAAATATATAGTTACTGCCTCATAAATTATATCATGAGAAGATAGGCTACAGCTGAACCAAAGTATGGCTATCCTGGTATTGATCACGGGTTATGTTCATTCAACAATGCTTTCTGTGGAAAATTGCCTATTGAAGGCGTCGATAACCCTACTGATATTGGCATCCGTTGTGCGGGATGGTTTTAAAATGCATAATGCTGTGCAGCTTTCTCATCTCCTTGACCAGCTCATTCCCAGCATAGTCAAGGAGTGCTTTACCTGCCTGTGCTGCGGTAAAATTTCGTTATCTCTCCCCCACATCTCAATATGTGTCTTCGTCAGATAGCGTTAAAAGAGTGTTTCAATCCTTTTAAATCATTACTTATTCTTATTTGACTTTACCCAACTGACAACTGGTTGTCCCTCAGTAAGGTAGACACTGATTCCTAGTGCAACGACAATCAGCACCACATTAATCCAAATACGATCATATCCATATTTATCACCTCATTTTTCTTCAAAGAGTACATCAGAAGTCAAGAAAATTTAACAGATTACTTTTTGATAATCAACGGGTGATTTAATCCATTTTATATTGTTCTTCAAACAAAAAGTCAGCCGTTAAGCTGACTTAAAATCCATATTTATTTCTGCACCCTTGCTCCAGCAATTTAGCTAATTTTGCCATTTCTTCTTTAGAGTCTTCAGCCAAAGTAGCATCTAATACGAGCTTCTTCTTTTCCTCAGTACTCATTATCATTTCATATCCATTTTTATCTAAGAAGAATAGAGTTGCTAATAAAGCTGTACGCTTATTACCATCTCTAAAAATATGTTTTTTGGTAATTTTTTGCATTATAAATGCAGCCTTTAACCAAATCGTAGGATATAATTCACGACCAAAAACATTTAATTGAGGTTGCTCAGATATTAGAGACAGCCCTTCTTCATACTGAATTCCAGTAAAGGGTTGATTTTCACCATTTAATGCAATCTTGTTTGCTTCTATCAAATCATTAGGTGTTAGATACTTCATTTATCCTTTAACCAGTCCATCACATCTTTATTTTCATCAAAAAGGCGATGAAGTGTATCCGTATCTACAGAATTACTTTTCTTTGAATCAAATGAGCCATCAAAAAATTTCTTTATTGCATCATCACTAATAACATGACTCTGTTCAGTGTTAAGCCAAGGATCTTCTGTATGAGTTTGCCTCATCAAATCATAAGCAGATTTATAACCATATACAGAATAAACACCTTCCAAAATATCTGAACTTTCTTTATCATTTTGTAGTTCATCATAATCTATTTTGTCTTCTGAGGTAATTGGATAATCTGAATTTACGATACCTCGACAATGTTTATACACTTCATGAACTACTGCAACAGCCGGGCCATATTTCCAAGCCACGATATCATTGTCAAACATGCGACGTCCCGTTATTGATAAGCTAGCCGCTTGAATATAGTAAAGCAATTTCATGGCTTTCATTTGCGTTAACTCTTCAACGTTGGGGTTATCTTGCATGTCTTCATAATTTTTTACACGCAACCAGTTAAGTATTTTAAAAACATCATACATTACTAACCCCTCCTTCGTTTAGATTATTCTACATTAAATTCCATCGCTATAAAATACTTTGCTCAAAAATGTAATATAAAATTACAAAAGCCTAGCCGCAATAGCTAGACTTTGAATGATGTATATACCATTGTTTCGGACACTCAAGGCGTATCATACTCCTATAACGACATATTAGTACTCTACATTGTGCCTCAAAAAAGTACGGCCAAGACTATTATTATGTAGATTGAATTATCACCCGGGCTTAAAGTTAGTCAGTATTATAGTGGTCGAGCTTTACCACCGTACTGCGTTGGATATGCTAACTCAGAAACGACTCGTGACATTTATCTGCACGTAACGCGGACGACCAAAGAGAAATAAGATAACACCATTTTCACCTTGTGATCGAAGGGAGAAAACCACCCATTTACCACTTTTTAGTGCTTCACAGCGAATCAAGAGCCCGTCGTTACTGGTATAGCAGCATTTGTTATACCTACCGTTTCTTTTTGCCCCAGAATTGCAAACGCCGTTTCTCGGTATTTTTTAGTGTCCTCGTTCCAT
>CAMCCW010000039.1 GCA_945873395.1 uncultured Lactobacillus sp.
GCATAAGATCTCTTTATATAGCTATTAGTAAAGTGTTATTTGTTGGTAATAACACCTCAATAACCTCTTTAAAATAAAATTCTCATGACTATCTTCAATGAATTAATAGTCATGAGAATTTATAATTGCTTATTTAATTACATTAAGCACGTGACTTGTAGCTACCATCAGTAGTGTTGATGATCAGCTTGTCGCCGTCCTTGATGAAGGCAGGAACGTTAACAACCAAACCAGTGTTCATCGTAGCTGGCTTACCACCACCATCGATGGTAGCACCCTTGATCATTGGTTCAGTGTGGGCAACCGTCATTTCAACCGTGGTTGGCAGTTCAACACCGATGATGTCGCCGTTGACGAAGTTCAGGGTAACCTTCATGTTTTCAACAAGGTAGTTCTTGTCGTCACCCAGCAGGTCATGGCTCAAAGTGTATTGGTCGTAAGTTTCGAGGTCCATGAATACCGCGTTGTCACCTTCGTCGTAAAGGTATTGAGCAGAACGCTTGTCAACGTTAACTTGTTCAACCTTTTCGGAAGGACGCATCGTGGTGTGAACGATGGAGCCAGAACGCAGGTCTTGGATGTCCATCTGCATCAGTGTGTTACCCTTACCTGGCTTGTGGTGGTTGATTTGCAGAACCTTTAACAGCTTACCATCACGTTCAAAGACCATACCCTTTTTCAAATCGATTGTTTGAATCATGTCAAAACTCTCCTTTGTATCTTAACTAAGTGCTATTCTGATTAGAATTTTAAGCGGTCAGGCGATCACCGCTGGGCCGCACCTAGGCCTGATTAGATCTGCTGCTGTTTTACAGCATTCATAGTTATTGTATCACATCATCCGGTTAGAGCGTGATGTTATAGGGCAAAAAACACCGACTGCTCCATTAAATAGGAAGTAACTAAAAATGACCAACGGGATCCGAGCTCGCTGGTCATTTCCATTTTATTCTGTAATTGGGTGCTTAGTTGTCAGTTCGTGGACCTGGGCTGCAACATCATCAATCACTGCCTGGTCTGTGGAGTTATTCAAGAGCTTGACGATCAAATCAGCTACCTGACGGGCATCGTCTTCCTTGAATCCCCGGCTGGTGATTGCTGGTGTCCCGATCCGCAGGCCACTGGTAACGAACGGACTCCGCTGGTCGTTTGGAATGGATTCCTTATTGGTCGTGATGTGAACTGAATCCAACAGATCCTGGGCATCCTTCCCAGTAAGCCCAGTCTTAGTGATGTCGATGATCATCAAGTGGTTCTCGGTCCCGCCAGAGACGACCCGCACCGTATCGGACTTGGCAAATTCATCAGCCATTGCAGCCGCGTTCTTTACAACCTGGTTGATATAATCGGTGAATTGTGGCTGCAGGTCTTCATAGAATGCCTGAGCCTTCCCCGCGATTACATGTTCCAGTGGGCCACCCTGGGTTCCAGGGAAGAGGGCGGAGTTGATCTTCTTCCCTAATTTTGCTGACTTGGAGAGGATCATTCCACCCCGCGGTCCCCGCAGCGTCTTGTGGGTCGTGGTGGTTACCACATCAGCGACCGGGACCGGACTCGGGTGGGCACCTGTAGCGACTAGCCCGGCAATGTGGGCCATGTCGACCATCAGGTAGGCACCGACCTCATCGGCGATCTCGCGGAACTTCTGCCAGTCAATGATCTTGCTGTAGGCCGAGGCCCCGGCCACGATCAGTTGGGGCTGAACCTCTTCCGCAATTGCCCGAATCTTATCGTAATCCAGCAATTCCGTCTCCGGATCCAGACCGTAGCTGAAGGATTGGTAGACCTTCCCACTGAAGTTCACCTTAGCTCCGTGGGTCAGGTGACCACCGGCATCCATCCCCATCCCGAGGATCTTGTCGCCAGGCTTGAGGAGGGCCTGGTAGACCGCCATGTTGGCCTGGGAACCAGAGTGCGGCTGAACGTTGACGTACTCAGCACCAAACAACTGCTTGGCGTAATCGATGGCCAGCCGTTCGACCTGGTCGATGTATTGGCATCCACCATAGTAACGCTTGCCAGGGTATCCCTCGGCGTACTTGTTGGTCAGGACTGAGCCTTGAGCTTCACGAACTTCTTTAGAAACGATATTCTCCGACGCGATCAGTTCGATCGTGTCTTGTTGACGTTGTTCTTCTCTGTCAATTGCTGCCCAGAGTTCAGGCGACTTTCCTGCATATTCCATTTAGGCATTCCCCCTCAGTGTTCAGGCGTCATTGCTTACAATCTAATTATACTATACCGGCACCATCTGCAGGCCGCAGATTGCAAAGAAGGGACCCACCCGTCCGAGTGCGTCCCTATATTCAAGGCTTAGTCTTCAACCTTCTTGGCTTCCTCCATTGCCTTCATAATGGAAGGGTTCTTGGAGTGACAGTCCTTGATCATTTGTAAGTCTTCTTCACTTAATTCAACCGTGTACTTAGCCATTTTTCTCCCTCACTTTGCTAAAAGAATTACCTTAACTATACCATAACCGGGGCTGGCTGGTCGGTTTATTTATAGCCAGTCACGGTTCTTTCGCGCTGTCATGCAATAATTTTCTTATGAATTATGCCCGCTTAAGGGTCTTCCGATCAGTAAACCAGGCCACCAGCCAGGTCAACAGGATCACCGCCACAATCGTCGGAATCGTGCTCCCCAGCGGCCAGGAGATCGTCATTAACCAGCGGTACAGGGCAAAACCGACTAGCCAGATAATCAGGTTGCGCCAGGAGTAACTCTGCTGGTGCCGATCGACGTGGAGAATGAAGTAGTCGGTGATCTGAATGGCGATCATCGGAGCGAAGACCGAACCAATCAGGTAGAGGAAGTTACTAAAATTATCCATCGGCAACGTCAGGGCGCCAATCGTCCCGAGGACCGTCGCCACAATCGCCGTCGCGGTGCCTGACCAATGAGGAACAATCGTCTCGGCTGATACCCCGGCCGAGTAAGCATCCATGAAGGTCGTCGTCACGGTCGAGAAGACCACGATGATCAAACCGGCACTGCCCAGGCCAGCCCGCAGGATGATCGTGGCAATGTTGATGTCATTGGTCAAGAGCGCCGCACCCAGTCCAATGAAGGCCATCCAGCAGCTCGTCAGTCCGTAAACCACAGCACCGACACCGCTAGCAGCGACCGGCCGCTGGGCAGCACTGGTATAGTCACTGATCAAAGGTAGCCATGATAACGGCATCGCAATCACCAGTTCCATCCCCTGCGCCCAGGTGAGGTGCCCACTAGCCGGGCTCACCTGGTGATGGGCAAAGATCACGCCGCAGAGAATGGCGGTCAAGATTATCAGGATACTGATCGTCACAATATTGAAGTAACGCAGGTGCCGAATCCCGACCAGCAGCCAGACGACAATCAGGATTCCGATGACAACTGCCCAGATAGCCTGGCCAAAGTGCCAAATCCCGTTGGCCGCGACCGCGCCGTCATAGATCATGATCCCGGTCCAGCCCACCAATTGGAGGACATTGAGCAGGGCAAAGAACTTACTTCCCTGCTGGCCAAAACTGATCTTAGCCGCGTTCATCGCACTGAGTCGCCGTTGGCCACCGATCACCCCGGAGAGAAACAGCAGGAGGCAGCCGATGATGTGCCCGACGATGATCACCGCCAGCCCCTTCCATAGTCCCAGCGGCGCCAGGTAGGTCCCGGTCAGGATCTCAGCGATCGAGATCCCGGCCCCGCACCAGATCAGTCCGTTCTCCGTCAAATTTGTTTGTCGTTGCAAAACTTCCACCATCCTTTTCTAACTATCAGATGTGGATAATACGCAAAAAAGCGACCAGGTCATTTTTATGATCCTGGTCGCTCTATTAATTCCTACGTTGGCATTATCCAAATCAGGTTCATTGGGTCGAGACGCTCAGTCTCCTCTCAGCCTATCTGCAAGCTCCCCGTTTGTTCAATTACACCTTTAACTTAACATGATTGTTGAATTTGTCAAGGATGTGTTGCTGTCCGTCTCCTCCTTAAAATATTAATAAAAGCCGCCGCCTCGGTCCTGCACCGTCCTAAAAATCGGTTATAATTTTAACTAGTTAGAACGCTTTAAATTAGGAAGGAAAAAGCCAATGTTTTATTTTATTACCAGTCGTGAAGATATGCTGACATCGGCCATCGAACTGGCCCAGGTCAAGCGGATGCACATTTTCGACTACCTCAAACTCGATTCCAAGATCGTCACCCTGCAGTATAACTGGGCCCATCATGAGGTCGAAGAAAAGCTTGGGGTCACCACCCGGGTCATCAACCTCTTCCAGCACTTCCAGCAATTACCCTACCAATACACGGCTAATGACCAGACCCTGATCAACCGGATCCTTCACCAGCCTAATCTGATGGTCAATAACCTCATCGCCAGTCGGGATGGCAAACAGCGGATCATCGCCCACCTTAATGGCGACCGCCTTTACTATGTCGACTACCGTGATAAGTTCGGCTTCACCGACCGGCGGGACTACTATGACAACGGCTGCCTGACCTACACCGAGTTCTTCGAGGATAAGGCCCGGGTAGTTACCCGCCAATACTACGATGCCCAGGGCCGTCCCAAGATCATCTACCATTACCGCGGAGGAAAGGGCAACGTTCCCGTCCTCTGCCTGATCCAGCTCCACGACCAGGGCCAATTATGGGAATTTGACAGCGAGGATGAACTGCGGGCCTACTTCATGGACCAGCTGGCAGCAGCCGATGACCACGCTGTTCTCATCAGTGACCGTTCCGACTACACCCTCAAGGCCTTCACACTGATGAACAATTCCGTCCCTCGCTACCAGGTTTTCCACTCCGTCTTCACCGAGAACGGACTACCCAACGGTAAGTTGTTTGCCGTCTACGAACCGGTCAAGCAGGCGCTGGCTGACCACCACCTTTCCGGTCTGATCTCGGCCACCCAGCAGGAGGCCACGGATGCTGGCAAGCGCTTTGACACTAAGGCCAGCTACGGCATCCCGGTCACCTACATCCCCGACGACCAACTGCAAAAGAAGGTCCCGTTCAGTCAGCGGACGCCGGGGCAGCTGATCGCGGTTGCTCGGCTGACCAACGTCAAACGGCTCGACCACCTGATCAATACGGTAATCACGTTGAAGCGGAAGCACCCTGAAGTCGACCTGAAGATCTATGGTTACGACGATGGCTGGAACAACTACGCTACCTCTCATTCATTGCGGAAGCTCGTCCAGGACAATCACGCCGAGGACTACATCCACTTCTGCGGCTACCAGCACGACCTGACTAAAGTCTACGAGACGGCCCAGATCGAGGTCCTGACCAGTTCATACGAGGGCTTTGCCATGGCCCTCCTGGAGGCGCAAGGCCACGGTTGCCCGGCAGTTAGCTACGATATCAACTATGGTCCTTCTGAGATCATCAAGGACCAGGTCAGCGGTCGCCTGTTGCCGGAGGGGGACCTCCACGCTCTGTACACGGTTCTTGACGAGTTACTCAGCAACCCAGCTACCCTCGAATCCTACGCCGACCACGCCCAGGAGGTTGCTGCCAAGTACTCCTTTGAAAACGTCGCCGCAAAATGGAAAAACTTTGTTACCACTGATAAGGATATCCAGCGCGTGCTTGCCAATCAGAAAAAATAAATAATAAAATAGCCGCGCAAAATCCCACATTGAGATTCTGCGCGGCTATTTTAATTGCAAACTGAATTTTCTATTAGAATTTGTGGTTGTATTCAACCATCTTGGCACCATTCTCGTTGGCCGTGATCGCGGTTACTCCGGCATTCGTTGGGAAGTTGCCGACAGTGTCTACCCCCAGGGCATCGGCAATCGTCCGGATAAATGTTCCATGGGTAACAAGAAGGACCCGGTCACCATCGTCGGCCTTATCAACCAGTGTCTTAAGGCCCCGGCGCCAGCGAGCAACTACCTCATCGTAGCTCTCCGCTTGACCGGTTGGGTCCATATCATGCATCATGTTCCGGCCGGACTTCAGGCTTTCGTGACGGATGATATCATCGTGGTCCTGGTAGCCGTGTTGAACGGCGATGGTCCGCCAGTTGGCTTCAGAATCGAGCCCTTCGAAATAGCCGAAGAATACCTCACGGAAGGTCTTATCCGTGTAGGCAACGTCGGGAACGTGCTTGAGGTGCTTAATGATCCGGTCACGTGTCTGGACCGCCCGCTTTAGGTCAGAGGAAATAATAATATTGTAGTAGGTATCTGCCAAAGCTTTCCCGGTTGCGGAAGCCTGTTCCAAACCATGTGGGTCCAACTCCATGTCGATCCAGCCCTGAGCCCGTCCCAATTGGTTCAGGTAAGTTTCACCGTGACGAACGATATCAATCGTAATTTCAGTCATTATACTCAATCCTTTCTTCGGTAAATCGTTTTGAGGTTAGTATATACTTTCGATTTTGAGAGCGCAACAAAGATTATCAGCACGCCGAATCTCCTATGCTATACTGCCATTAGCTCTTACTCTAGATCGTGATTACATCCCCACGACCACAGTCATTAACCAACAAGAAAAAGCCTAGAAAAGAAGAAAAGTATTGAATCCTAATCCTTACCTGGCGCAATTAGCCCAACGTCATCTCACCAACACAATTTTGCACTGATTACGATCCGAGAAATCTGCCAAATCGCGGGAATTGCCCGAACGACCTTTTATCGTTACTTCGATAATACCGTTCAATTGCGTAGCTTGATTGAAGATAACTTCATCGCTGGTCTCTTAGCATCCAGTCGGGGAATCACCGAAGTTGCAATTGACAGTGACGACTTCAACGCCAGCATCAAGTCAATGATCGCCTTTCTCCAGGATAATCGCCAAACCTTCAAGCTCCTCCTGGTTGAACGACCCAGCCAGAGTTTTATGGACAAATATATTAACAGCATTAACTACGAGTACTACCACCTCTGTCACGAGAACGAAACCAACCAGGCTATCCTCGCCGGTGGGCTAATTGGCTTCTTCCGCTTTCGGCTTGCACACAACCTTTCGTTGGACGATCCTGAAGTAATAACTACTTATGCCCATTTTGTACGGCAGATGATCAATGCTTTCTAAAGATGCTACACGTTAGGGTATCTGTGTCGTTTTATTGGCTAGACCTATCTCCTAAAATTCAAGTGTAAGTAATATTCAAGGAGGTAGCTACAATGGAACAAACAGAAGTAGCAATTGTTACTGGTGGCGGTAACGGAATCGGCGAAGCAATTGTCCACCAGCTCGTCGATGATGGCTTCAAGGTTGGAGTCGCGGACATGGACATCGAAAACGCTGAACGAGTTGCCAAGGATTGTGGGCCCCAAGCTAAGGCATATAAGGTTAACGTCGCTGATCGGGCGGCCGTTGGTGCACTGGTTGATTCCGTCGTAAACGACTTTGGCCAGCTCAACGTCATGGTCAACAATGCCGGAATCTCACGCGAATACCCAATCCTCGAAATGACTGGCGAACAATATAGCCAACTGCTCAATATTAGCGTTAAGGGCGTTCTTTGGGGAATCCAGGCCGCAGCAAAACAGTTTATTAAGCAAGGCACTCCCGGAAAAATTATCAGTGCCTCTTCAATGGGCGGCTACCGGGTAGCTCCTTTGCACGCCGGCTATTCTTCAACTAAATTTGCAGTGCGTTCCCTCACCCAGGGGGCATCCTAAGGGAATTACAGCCAACTGCTACTGCCCTGGCATCACGATGACGCCAATGATGAAGTCCATCGTGGCCAACTACAAGCAGAAATTCGGCGAAGAAGGCTTCGAGAAGATCCAAGAGGAGAAACTAAAGGATGTTTCCCTCCGTCGACCAGCGGAACCAGAAGATATTGCTAATGTCGTCTCATTCTTGACTAGTCACAAAGCTGACTACATTAATGGTCAGGCCATTATCGTTGACGGTGGCTCAGTCTACAAATAATTTCTCCTTCAATTGTCTATTCAAATGTAATAAGGTTGGCCGATGAGTCTAATAAAAGCTCATCGGCCAACCTTATTTGTTTACGTATTCTTACTTACAGGATTGAAATAGCACTTAAAGGGAATTCTAGTTTTTCTTGATATCTTCCTCATCAAGATAATGGAGGGAGAATGGTGCATCAGTGAAGAAGTAGCAGTGACAATTCTGCTCTGCTGCGGCCCCATGACGCATCTTCTGTCCCTTTGGCCCGCAGACAAAGGAACCTGGGCCATAATACTTCTCGCCATCGTCAAACTCACTTTCGTTAACAAAGACCCCGTCGAGGATGTAAGCCGCGTGAGTAAACGTGTGGTCATGCCATTCAGTAACATGGCCAGCTGGGTAGTCCAGCATCATCACGCAACCACCGATTTCATCCGGTACCAGGAGGTTCTTCAAGTACAGGTGGAAGTGACCCTTTTCATAGTCTGGCAGCCAGATTCGGTCGTCATTCTTAACAACTAGCGGTTCAGCCAGCATCTTAGGCGCCTTTTTAATCATGATCAGGGCGTGGATACCACTCTTCTGGTCAGTTACCAAGGTAGTTTGCTGCCCAGCAGGAGCAACAATGGTAGTGTCCTTGGAGTAGACACCCTTGCCTGCGACCATCAGTGTGCCATCCAGGATCACCATAATCAGGTTATTTTCGTTATCATCCCAGTTAAATTCTGTTCCGGCAGGAATAACAACTTCATTGAGTTTCATATTGATATTGGACTGATCAACATATCTTGCTACGTATGCCTTCTTACCTAACAGGCTGTGGTTTTCAAGAAGATCTACGCCTTTTGAGCTAATACTTGCTTTATCGTTTTTGTCATTTTGAGGAGCTTGATAGTCCTTATCCATCACAACCACTGGCTTCATCGTCTTGTTGGTTTCAAAGTCATTGAAGGCCTGATTGATGTCTTCAAAGTCGTAAAACTTGATCATCTTATCGAATGGGAATTTACCTTCTTGATAGTACTTGATCAGCTTTGGCAGAAATTCTTGTGGAATGCTGTCACCCTCGACAACCCCCGCGATCTTCTTGGATTCAGCAAGCAGGTCCTGCATCATATCAAGTTCGAGTTTGCCACCGATCCCGATCAGGACACATTCGCCAGCTGGCCGTAACAGACGAATTGCCTGCTTAACTACTCCAGCGTTACCAGTAGTGTCCAGACTGTGATCCACACCGTCTGGCAACAGCTTACTGATCTCCTTTTCGATATCATCGCGCTTACTATTGAGGGTCAGGGTCGCACCCATCTCCTTGGCCATCTCAAGCTTGTTGTCATTCAGGTCAGCAGCGATAATCTCTTTGGCACCAGCAACCTTAGCAGCCATTACAGCAGACAGGCCAACCGGACCCATCCCGAAGATAACAATGGTTTCACCAGGTTGTAATTTAATGTAGTTTAGGACGGTGCCGGCACCGGTCTGGATTCCACAGCCCAGAGGGCCGAGCAGACGGAGGTCCATGTCTTCGGGAACCTTCACAACGTTGTTTTCTTCAGCCACGACGTAGTTAGCAAATGATGATTGACCAAAGAAAGTGCTCAGGTCTTCATTACCATCATGGAGACGGTGCGTGCCGTCGAAGTTGATCCCGTCAAAGTTCAGTTGATTGAACTTCATGCACATTCCCGGGTGGCCAGCACGGCAATTCCGACACTCGCCACAGTAGCTAAAGGACAGGGCAACGTGATCGCCAGGCTTAACACTGGTAACATCATCCCCAACCTTTTCAACGATTCCTGCACCTTCGTGACCGAGAACAGCCGGCAGTGGCGTCGTCATGCCATCCATTGCTGCCTTATCGGTGTGGCAGATCCCCGTGGCAACGATCTTAACCAACACTTCATTTGACTTTGGTGAATCCAGCTCAACATCCTTGATGTCTAACGTCTGTGAATCCTTGTTAGCTACTGCAGCTTTAATTAACATTTGTGTTTCCTCCATTCTAACTTGTTTACTTCTGAACAATTAAATTGTAGCATGGTAAGAGAAGAAAGAAGTATGACCAAATCGTTCATCACACGAAGCATTTACTTCGCCTAAAAGGAGTCACCGTCATGAACATCGACCAGATTAAGCTTTTTATCCAAGTTACCGAACTAGGTAGTTTCAAGAAGGTCGCCGAGCAAAACTATATCAGTCAACGGGCAGTTTCGCAGCAGATGAAGAAGCTGGAGGATGAGCTGGGTGCTCAGCTGTTCATCCGCGGCCACAATAGCATCACCTTGACCTCCGCTGGTAAGTTTTTCCGGGAACGCTGCGTCACCATCACTGAGCTGCTGGACGATACAAGCGGCATGGTAAGAAGTATCAGTCGTGAAGCCAAGTCCCTACTCTCCATCGGTTACTTCTCACCGTTCGACACGGTCCTCATCCGCGACTTCATCCCTAAGCTTCCCACAACCGTTCAGTACTCAATTACCGAGGAGGGCCCCGAGCATATCCTGTCCGACCTCCTCTTAGACAAGTTGGACTGTGGGATGATGATGGACAATTACGGATACAAGATCGATTTCGATAAGCAGCAGCTCCGGGCAATTACAATCCACGAGGACCAGATGGTGATTGGGATTAGCAGGAACCTCCTCAATCAACTAGGTAAAGAACCACGCTTGGCCGATCTCCAGAGCCTCCCCGTAATTTATTACAATAATGAAGAATCCACTTATCTGAAGGAGTCATTCCTGGCGAGCCTCGGTTCCAAGCTAAAGTTTACCCACGTCGAACGGACCACCTCTTACGAACAGATGCAGCTTCTGGTCAGCCTTGGCAAAGCAATCTCATTCTACCCACGCGAACTTATCGCAAAACTGAGCACTCCCGCTGACCAGATCACGTATGTTCTTCCCCAAGACTACCAAAATCAGAAGTTCCAGTTTAAGCTAATCTACAAGAAGGACAACCATAACCCTGCACTGCGTAAACTGATTAGTCTTATCAAATAACATCCTGCCTTCCCGGGTGGGGTGCTTTTTTATAACAAAAATATCTAGTGTCAGCTCCCACTAACACTAGATATCTATAGAGTGTATTTAATTTTATTCAGTCAGACCAGTCTTGAAGATTGCAATGCCATGAACATTGTACTTTTCGTTGTTGGTCTTCTTACCACTGGCAACGTCAATGATGAATTGGATAAACTCATCTGCCAGCTCATCCATTGACTTGTTCATCAATTGACCAGCATCAAAGTCGATCCACCGTGGCTTCAAGTTGGCGATGTATGAGTTCGATGAAACCTTTACCGTTGGTACATAGGTTGCGAATGGCGTTCCCCGACCAGTCGTGAACAGGACCATCTGGCAGTCGGCGGAAGCCTCAGCTGATGAGGAAACCAAGTCGTTACCAGGAGCCTGGAGCAAGTTCAATCCCTTGGTCTTAAGCTTGTCACCATACTTCAGGACATCATTAACGGCAGAGGTACCAGACTTTTGTGTACAACCCAGTGACTTATCTTCAAGGGTTGAAATACCACCGGCCTTGTTACCAGGTGATGGGTTCTCGTAGATCGGCTGGTGGAAACGTTCAAAGTAACCCTTGAAGTTGTTGATCAGTTCAACAATCTTATCAAACGTTGCCTTATCCTTGGCCCGTGACATCAGGATTGTTTCCGCACCAAACATTTCAGGAACTTCGGACAAGACCGTCGTTCCACCTTGGGCATCAACGAAGTCGGATAAACGACCAAGCAGTGGGTTGGCAGTAACACCAGAAAGGCCATCAGAGCCCCCACACTTCAAACCAATCTTCAATTCGCTAAGTGGTTGTGGCGTCCGCTTGTCGTCCTTAACGGCTTCGTTCAGGTCTTCCAGCATCTCCAGACCATCGGAAATCTCATCGTCGCTATCAGCAGATGATAAGAACTTTACCCGGTTAGGATCAATTGGCCCAGCAGCCTCTTCTAGAGCCTTCTTCATTTCGGCCAGTTCATCGTCATTCTCAGAACCCAGGCCGCAAATCAATACCGCCCCAGCATTTGGCTGTAATGCCGCATCAACTAAGATCTTCCGAGCATGTTCGTAGTTATCCTGCGGAGTGTCAATCCCATAAGTGTGCTTCAATGGCACTACGTTATCGAAATTACCATCATCCGGGTGAAGAGCCTTGAACTGGGTGACTAATGGGTCAACCAATTCACTGACCGAACCGATTACCGGGATAATGTAGAGGTCATTCCGGATCCCGACCTTGCCATTGGGCCGCTTGTAACCCATGAACTTCCGGTCATCCTTCTTGACCTTTGTGGTGATCTTAATTGGGTCATAGTGATATTGCAATTCACCAGAAAGATTCGTTGCAATGTTGTGGATGTGAACATGTTCACCACGCTTGATATCCTGGGTTGCGTGACCAATTGGGTAACCATACTTAATGATGTCGGCACCCTTCTTAATGTCCTCAAGGGCGATCTTGTGACCACGGGTGATGTCCTCAAGGGTGGTGACGTCACCGTGATCGGTGGTCTTTAAGACAGTCCCTTTAGGCAGGTCCTTCAAGGCTACCGCGACGGAATCATGTTCATCCAAAATAATGAAATTATTCATTATTCATAACTCCTTCTTACTTTTCGTCCCGAATCCGCATCAATTCGGCGTGGAACTTCTTCGCATTCTCCGTTACTTGG
>CAMCCW010000040.1 GCA_945873395.1 uncultured Lactobacillus sp.
GATCATTCAGAAAGGGGTAATTATCATGGTCAGAACATCGACTAATTCACATCGTCCACAGGATCGTCAAGAGCTTTTAATTGAGATTGCCAATGCGGTAACCCATGGGATTGGCGTTGGGTTAGCAATTGCGGGACTGGTCTTCCTGATCATTCGTGCCGCCCAAACGGGAAGTCCGATGCGGATAGTTACCTTCACCATTTACGGCAGTATTCTGATTCTATTTTACCTCTCGTCCACGCTCTTCCATGCTCTCTACTTTACCCGGGCCAGACACCTTTTTCGGATATTTGATCACGCAATGATCTTTATTCTGATTGCCGGAACCTACACCCCCTATTGCCTTGTCAGCATCCGGGGATGGGCCGGTTGGACCCTCTTTGGCATCATCTGGGGGCTAGCCGTGCTGGGCGTAGTTTACAAGAGTATTTGGCTCAAGCATAAGAGCAATCTTTCAACCCTGATCTATGTCCTGATGGGCTGGATGTGTATGTTCGCCTTTGTCCCCCTCTGGCGCGCGTTAGGCCCTGTCGGCTTCGGTCTGTTGCTGGCTGGAGGCGTGACCTTCACCTTGGGGGCCCTGCTTTACAGCCGGCCAACCCGTTACACACACCTCATCTGGCACCTGTTTGTCCTGCTGGGGACCGGTTTCATGTATTTCTCAATCTTATTTTACGTTTAATTGCCAATGCTCAAACCAACAGATCGGCTGAGAGTCACCATCACCACTGATGGGCTGCCGATCAACTAGCTGCCACCGGGAATAATCAACCGGTGGCATTTTTGTATCCCCGTGGTAGTGACCGTTGATTACCGTTCGCTCCAGATCCGTCGCCATTGGCAGTAAAGTACTGAACACACCAGCACCGCCGATGACACAGGCCGTCTCACTGGCGGGCAGCTGGCCCAGGTAACGCTTTAATTCTGCTAGGTCATGAACAACCGTGATCCCTGGAACCACTAAGTTGCGGTGCGTCAGGACAATGTTCTCGCGGTGCGGCAATGGTCGGCCGATTGATTCGTAGGTTCGCCGTCCCATAATGATAGGATGGCCCGTCGTCACCTGCTTGAAGTGCCGCATATCCGCTGGTACATGCCAGGGTAAGGTATTATCCTTCCCAATCCAGCCGTCCAGATCTTCAGCCCACACAAAACTGATTGCTGTCATGTGGCACCTCCTCAGACTGCGACTGGAGCCTTGATAGCTGGCTCGTGCGTGTAGCCCTCCAGCTTGATATCAGTCATCTGGTACTGGTCAACTGGCTTGGGCTCATCAGGTAGGATTAGCTTTGGGGCCGCATGCGGCGTGCGGGAAAGCTGTTCTTTAATCTGGTCAAGGTGATTCAGGTAGATGTGAGCATCCCCTAGGGTGTGCACAAAGTCTCCTGTCTTGAGACCGCATTCGTGGGCGATCATCTCTGTTAGCAGGGCGTAACTGGCGATGTTAAATGGCACTCCTAAGAAGATATCGGCACTACGCTGGTAGAGTTGACAACTCAGCTTGCCGTCGTTCACGTAGAATTGGAACATAGTGTGACATGGTGGCAAGGCCATTGAAGGCACATCCTCTGGATTCCAGGCCGAAACGATCATCCGCCGCGAGTTAGGGGTTGTCTTGATCTGATGAATTACGTTGGCCAGCTGGTCAATCGTGTCCCCCTGGCTGGTCTTCCAGTGCCGCCACTGACTACCGTAGACCAGTCCTAGGTCACCATACTTCTTGGCAAAATCATCATCGTCCAGGACCCGTTGACAGAAGGCCTTCTTTTCGGCCAGGTACTGCTTCTTGAACTCCGGATCCTTCAACCAGCGATGACCAAAGTCCGTCATGTCCGGACCATGGTATTCTGAGCTAGTGACCCACTTCTTGAAGGCCCACTCATCCCAGATATGGTTGTGGTGCTGGAGAAGGAAACGAATGTTAGTGTCTCCCCGCAGGAACCAGAGCAGCTCACTCTTGATCAGGCCAAATGGCACCTTCTTCGTGGTCAGCAATGGGAAGCCCTTGCTGAGATCAAAGCGCATCTGGTAACCGAAGACCGAGCGCGTCCCCGTCCCTGTCCGGTCAGACTTTTCATGACCGTTCTCCAGAACATAGCGGGCCAGGTTGAGGTACTGCTGTTCGTTAGTATTTTCTACCATTTTTGTCATCATACTCCTTGCTTTGGTTGGTAATAATATAACACAATATCATGGTTGACGTTGATCATCACAAGCCATCATCGAAGCATAAAAGCCGGCGGGATCGTCCTGCCGGCTTTTTAGATTTGTGCCAAAAATATGCCAAAAATATATTCTTGAATCTCTCAATTTCTTGGAAAATCTATGGTTATGGGTTTGGGAGATAATACTCAGTTATTCGTCCACGAAGTTACTTAAGTACTCCCAGCGGGCTGTCTTCTCGTCGAGCTGCTTCTGCACCTCATTGAGCTGCTTCTGCAGGTCGGCCAGCTTGGTATAGTCGCTAGCTGCAGCCGCCATCTGTTTCTCCAGGTCCTGGTGCTTTTGATCGAGCTGGTCAAGGTCATCATCGATGTGGTTCCACTCCAGCTGTTCTGCATAGGTCAGCTTGGTCTTCTTCTTAGCTGCAGGCTTAGCCTTTGGTGCCGGCTTAGCCTTCTTAGCGGTCTCCTTCGCCGCCTGCTGACTCTCCTTAGCGGCTTGCTGTTCCTTGAGGTAATCGGTGAACCGGCCTGTATAGCGTTGAATCTGACCGTTCCCGTGGAAGATCAGCAGGTCATCAGCCACCTTATCGAGGAAGTAACGGTCGTGAGAAACCGTGATAACCGTCCCGGCAAAGTTATCCAGATAGTCCTCCAGCACCGTCAGCGTTCCAATATCCAGGTCGTTAGTCGGTTCGTCCAGCAGGAGAACATTCGGTTGCTGCATCAGGATCTTCAGCAGGTACAAACGCCGCTTTTCACCCCCGGAGAGCTTCCGAATCAGGGTACCGTGCATGAAACGAGGGAAGAGAAAACGTTCCAACAGCTGGGTAACGCTGATCTTATTGCCATCTTTATCAGTAACGTTTTCAGCGATTTCACTTAGGAAGGAAATCATCCGCTTACTGTCGTCGACCCCCTCGGTCTGCTGCGTGTAGTAGCCGAGCTTGACCGTTTCCCCGATCTTCAGCACCCCGCTATCCAGGGGAACCCGCTGAGCAATCACGTTGAGGAGGCTGGTCTTACCGGCCCCGTTCTCTCCGGTGATCCCGATCCGGTCACCAGCCTGGACCAGCCAGTTGAAGTCCTTCAGAATCCGGTGGTCACCGAGTTGGAGATTGGCGTTCTCAAACTTGATAACGTCCTTCCCCAGGCGTTGAGAGCCCAGGTTGATGGAAATGTCCTGGTCGACCTTCAAGTTGCCGACCTTCCCCTCCAGCTCGTGGAAACGATTGATCCGCCCCTTCTGCTTCGTGCTCCGGGCCTTAGCACCCGTCCGCATCCAGGCCAGCTCCTTCTTGTAGAGTTGCTGGTTCTTCTTCTCGGTCTCTTGGGCCAGCTCGACCCGTTCTGCCTTCTTAGCCACGAAGTCCTGGTAGTTCCCCTCGTAGTGGTAAAGATTACCAAAGGAGAGCTCCCAGATATGGTTGGTTACCTGGTCCAGGAAGTAACGGTCGTGGGTGACAACCAGAACGGCACCCTTATAACTCTTGAGGAAGTCCTGGAGCCAGATAACTGAATCCAGATCCAGATGGTTTGTCGGTTCATCCAACAAAAGAAGGTCTGGCTGTTCAATCAGCACCTGGGCGAGGCCGACCCGTTTCTGTTGGCCCCCAGATAGCTCAGCAATCTTCTGACTCGTATCCTTAATCTTCAGCTGAGTCAGGATTGTTTTAACCTGACTATCAGCCTCCCAAGCATCTTCCTGGTCCATCTTAGCCTGCATCTTGGTGTAGCGATCGATCGCTTGGGGATCCTCAGGGTGGTCACTGAATTTTTTTAAGGCATCCTCATAGGCCCGGATAGTTTTGAAGACCGGCTGTTGCCCCTCAAAGATCGCCTCCATGATCGTCTTGCTCTCGTCCAGCTCCGGTTGCTGCTTGAGGTAACCGATCGTGTAGTCATTTGGCTTCGTAATGGCTCCCTTTTCCGGACTGGTCTCACCGCTGATAACGTTCAGCAGGCTGGTTTTCCCGCTCCCGTTGACTCCGATCAGGCCGATCCGATCATTTTCATTAATAATAAAATCGACATCTTTAAAGAGGGTCTTCTCACCATAGGTACTGGTCAGCCCCTCTGCACGCATTGTTTGCATTTTTTACCCCTTTTCCTCTGCAAGTGTCTTTGCGGCCGCAAGCAAGGTCTCCCGGTCATTGGTCAATTGACCTTGCACCACCGCACTTGTCAAATCGCTCAAGATCTTTCCGAGCAGGGGGCCTGGCTTGACCTGGCCAGCGCTAATCAACGCTCGACCGTCAAGTGCCAGTTCCTTATTACTCTTGATTGGCAGGGCCTGGTATTGGGCCTTGATCTCAGAATCATCCTTCGCCCAGCCATACAGCTTAGCGACCTGGTTGGCATCGTGGACCGCCGTCCAGCCGCCGTCAAACAGGTCCAGTGCCGTCAAATTATCCGCACGCAGACAGGCAACCAGTGGCACGATCTTCTTGACCTGCTTGATCAGTTCGTTAGATGTCTTCCACTGCTTAAGGAAATGACTAATCTGCTGATCCGTGAGTCCCAGCTGAACACAGAGCATAGCCCAAGCTTGCTGGGTATTCTCAAGCTGCCAGTTGTTTAACACTAGTAATCCGCTCAAAGCATCCTTCTGGTCTGCTAAGCCGGGACAATACCGGTACAGGTCAGTGGCGATAAAGTCCTTCAACCCGCTAACCGGTTGCTGACCCAGGAGCATCTTTTCAAATTCAACCTGGATCCGTTCCACCGCGATTTTGGACAGTAACGGCGCATTCTGCTTGATTCCATCCAGGGTAGTCGGGTCAATCATAAAGTCTAGTTTGCTGGCAAAGCGGACCGCCCGCATCATCCGCAAGGCATCCTCGTGGAAACGCTCATTAGGATCACCCACCGCCCGGATCAGGTGCTTTTTCAGATCGCTCAGGCCGTCAAAGAGGTCAATAACCTCTCCATTTTCGCGAAGTGCCAGGGCATTAATCGTGAAATCCCGTCGCTTGAGGTCCTCGGCCAGGGAGCGCACAAAGGTAACCTTATCGGGACGGCGGTAATCCTGGTAGCCCGACTCAGTGCGAAAGGTCGTCGTTTCATAACCGGTCCCGTGATCCAGGATCATCACAGTGCCATGCTCGATCCCCGTGTCAACGGTCCGTTTGAAAATTGCCTTAATCTCACTGGGATAGGCACTCGTCGCAATATCAATATCGTGGATGGGGTCCCCCAGGATGGTGTCGCGCACACATCCACCGACAAAGTAGGCTTCAAAGCCCGCCTGTTCAATTTTTTGTAGAACAGGCCGGGCCGGTGTAAAAATCGCCGGAAGCTCTTTAATTATCATCTTATCAAGTCCTTCTTTTCGTCTGTTAATGATTATAACAAATCACCTTTTACTGTGCTAATTTTCGTTTTGTGGTATAGTTAAAGTAAATTACTACTGCAAAGGAGGATGACCATTTATCATGAATTACCCATACCAGAAACAGTTCCAAACCTTTCTTCGCGACCAGAAGAAGCTGGCCCCCCTGACCGTCCAAACCTACGATACCAGTCTGACCAACTTTTTTACCTACCTGCTGGCTAACCGGTCTGCATTTGCCCACGATCCCCGGCTGGCTAACCTCACTGAAAGCGACGTCCGGGCCTACTTCGACATGCTGCGGACCCAGCAGGGAATCACCATGGGAACTTATAACAAAATTCTTTCCCACCTCAACCGGTACTTCCGCTACCTCTTCACCCACCAGTTGATCAAGGACTATCCGACCCTCACCCTCCATGGCCAAGCCATTAATCCTCGACAGCGGATCTCGACCAAGTGGCTCCAGCAGCTGGACGCAATCCTCCAGGACGATCATGTTCATTACTACACCCGCTTGACCCTCCTACTCAGTAAGCACGGCTTTACCGTGGGTGAATTTCTCCAACCCGGTTTTTACCGTGTCCTGGACCAGCTCAAGATCACCGATCCGGTCGAACAGAAATTCCTACGCCAGTATCACGACTTCATTCAGCCCCGCCAGGCCCTCCAGAATTCAGCCGACCTCTTCTTGAAACAACGCTACCAGCCGGACGCTCCACAGCTCACCAATGCTGGCCTTCATAAGTACCTACGGGGCGACCAGGACTACCTTGGCTTCCACCTCGCCCCCAAGTACCTTCACCAAAGCTATGTCTTAACTGAGCTAGCCAAGCACCGTGACCTATCTGACGGAGAATTGATGGACCGCTTGAAGCTCGACCCCGCGTCCTTGCTCTACTACCAACGTCTCCTTTTGAACCTTCAATAACATAAAAAGCTAGTGACTCCGCGAACGGCGGAATCGCTAGCTTTTTCTATACGTATTTTAATACTCCTCATACTCGTCCAGCAAATCCTGCATGGCGGTATCGGTTGGAACCAGCGTCAGATAACGACGTAGCTCAGGCAACAACTCCTGGGTGTTCCCCATCTCCCGGTCAAAGTCGATCAGTTCTTTCAGGAAGGTTGGGTCATTCTGGTAGCTTGGTGCCGCGGCCCGGAAGTACTTGCCGGCGAGGTCAAATTGCTCCGTTCGCTGGTATGACCGAGCCAAGTTCCAGTATACCTGGGGATCAACCTCGTCTTCCTTAATCAGCGGGGCCAGCAGCTTAATGTTTGCCTGGTCATCGTGCTGGTGAAGGAGGAAGTTACTGTACTGAAGGATAATAGTCAGGTTATCCGGATCCAGTTCATGGGCCTGCTTAAGGTATTTATCCATCAACTGGTGGTTACCAAGGTGACTGACAATCTCCGCCGCCTGCGAATACAAGCGCTCATTGTATTGGTCAACTGCCAAGCCCTCTTGGATCGTCCGCAGGGCCTGGGGGTAATTGCGTTGCTTAGAAAAGGCCTGGGCCAGGGCTGGATAAGCAGAAGCGTACTGGTCATCATCCTTAATCAGGTCCTCCAGGGTCTTAATGGCATCGTCTACCTGGTCAAGGTGAAGCTGGGTCAGACCAGTCTGGAAGCGAATATCACTCGTCTGGTAGTCCGGCTTAACCTGCTTAAGGTAGCCCAGGGCCTGTTTGAATTGACCACTCTGTGCATAGCACATCCCCAACCGGCCGGCAATATCGACCTTGGCAAACTCGGTGTATCCGCTCTTAATCAGCCGGAAATAGTAATCAATCGCATCATCAAAGCGGCCAATCAGGTAATAGAATTCCGCCAAGGCAAACTGGACAGCCGGTTCATCGGAAGCTAATTGTTCCGCTTCCTTAAGCTTCTGTTCGGTGACCTCGAACTCCTCCTCGGTCTGGTAAAGGTCAGCCGCCACCATCAAAGACTCCAGGTAGGCTGGTGAATCGGGCTTGACCTGGGCCAGATAGGAAAGGGCTTCGTCATTATGCCCCTCATCAATGGCAATCGTGGCCAGGTTCGTCCGTAACTCATCCTCGTCTGGATAACGGTCAAGCAGGGTCAGGTAGGTACGTCGGGCCTGACGCAGAAAACCTAGTCCATACAGTTCCTCGGCCAGGCTGAAGAGCATATCGTCGCTATCATGGTCGAGGGCCTGGCGGAAAGTCCGCTTAGCATTGGTTAACTCACCCGCCTGTAATTGGTCAAGCATCTGTTCTGAATATGTCAAATTTGGTCTCCCCTATTTAATAGTGTTTATCTTAAGAATAGCAAAAATCGCCGCAAAAATAAAACGAGAAGGCTAGCTGAAACTAGCCTTCTCGTTTCTTATATACGACTGTTAATTACTTAACAGCGTCCTTCAAAGCTTTACCAGGCTTGAATGCTGGTACCTTGCTTGCAGGAATTTGGATTTCTTTACCAGTTTGTGGGTTACGGCCCTTACGTGCAGCACGTTGACGAACTTCGAAGTTACCGAAGCCGATCAGTTGAACCTTTTCACCCTTAGCCAAAGATGCTTGGATAGAACTGAAGACAGCGTCAACAGCAGCCGTAGCATCCTTCTTAGTTAAGCCAGTTGCAGCAGCAACGTTACTTACTAATTCTGCTTTGTTTGCCATTTGATTTCACCTCCCACAAATCGACACCACCGAAATGGTATCAATGAATGTTAATTTTGAGTGGTCCAAAATTAACGAAATAATTACGAGGAGTTCGTATCATTTCATTGTTAAGGTTAGCATAGTGAAACCCTACTGGCAAGCGCTTTTCACCAATTTTTAAGCCTTTTTTATGGTTTCCAAAAGGTAGTTATTTTACTGACGTTGACGCTTGATCAGGTGAATCGGCGTTCCGCTGAAATCAAATGCTTGCCGAATCTGGTTCTCTAGGTAACGCTGGTAGGAGAAGTGCATCAGTTCGGGATCGTTGACGAAAATGACGAACGTCGGCGGTGCTGTGGCGACCTGAGTTCCATAGTAGATCCGCAGCCGCTTTCCGTTCTGGGTCGGCGTCGGATTAGCAGCAATAGCATCCATCAGGACGTTGTTAAGGACTGAGGATTGGATCCGTCGCTTGTGGTGCGCATTGACCTCCTCGATCAAGCCGGGCAGCTGGTTAAGCCGCTGCTTAGTCTTGGCAGAGACAAAGATGATTGGCGCGTAGCTTAGGTACTGGAACTCCTGACGAATCAGGTTGGTAAAATCGGTCATTGTCCGGTGGTCCTTCTCCTTCAAGGTATCCCACTTGTTGACAACGATGATCACTCCACAACCAGCTTCATGGGCGTAACCAGCAATATGCTTGTCGATTTCACGGATCCCCTCTTCAGCATTGAGGACTACACAGACCACGTCACTATCGTCGATCGCCCGCATCGCCCGCATCAGAGCATAGCGTTCCGTATTCTCGTAGATCTTACCCTTCTTCCGGATCCCGGCAGTATCAACCATCGTGAACTCCTGGCCATCCGCCGTTGTAAAGCTCGTGTTGATAGCATCACGGGTCGTCCCGGCAACATTAGAAACGATCACCCGGTTTTGACCCAGAATTGCATTAACGAGGGAAGACTTACCAACGTTTGGCCGGCCGATGAAACTAAAGTGAATACTATCATCTTCATCGTTGGCCACATTATTAGGGAAGCGGTGGATGACCGCATCCAGCAGGTCCCCCATTCCGACCCCGTGGACACTGGAAACCGGGTATGGTTCACCCAACCCCAATGAGTAGAAGTCATAGACATCACTACGCCGTTCTGGGTTATCGACCTTATTAACTGCCAGAACTACTGGTTTATCGGATCGATAAAGAATCCGGGCAACTTGCTCATCAGCATCGGTGACCCCGTTCTCAATATCAACCACGAAGATGATGACGTCAGCCTCGTCGATTGCAACTTCCGCCTGCTCCCGAATCTGCGTCAGGAGTGGCTGGTCTGAAAGCTCGATTCCCCCGGTATCAATCAGGTTGAAATGCTTCCCCAACCATTCCCCGTGGGCATAGATCCGGTCACGAGTAACCCCGGGAGTATCCTCAACAATTGAAATTCGTTCACCCGCAATGCGGTTAAAGAGGGTTGACTTACCGACGTTCGGTCGGCCAACCACTGCTACAACAGGATTTGCCATAATTTTCACCCCTTTAATATTTGAATAAAAGAAAGGCTGGGAAGAAATACCTTTCTTCTCAGCCTCCCCGAATGCAACTTAATCGTAATTAGTTGTTCCGTAAGTCCTTCAGCTTGTCACCAATCAAATCACCCATGGAGAAACCAGTTTCTTCTTCTGGGGCGTTGTTCATGGCGTTCCGGTTGTTGTTCCGGCGTGGACGACGGCCACCACGACGGTTGTCGTTGTCTTCGCCCTTTGGACGTTCTTCAAGAGCCTTCATGGATAAACCAAGACGTTGATGTTCTGGGTCGACGTTCAATACCTTAACCTTAACTTCTTGACCTGGCTTAAGTACATCAGCTGGCGTAGCGATGTGCTTGTGGGAGATTTGGGAAATGTGAACCAAACCCTCAACACCAGGGAATACTTCAACAAAGGCACCAAAGCTCGTCAGGCGCTTAACAGTACCAGTCAAAACAGAGCCAGCTGGGGCCTTTTCTTCGATGTCATCCCATGGTCCAGGAAGAGTTTGCTTGATAGAAAGTGAGATCCGTTCACGGTCAGGGTCAACACTTAATACCTTAACCTTAACGTCTTGACCAGCAGACAGAACATCTGATGGCTTGTCAACGTGGTCGTAAGAGATTTCGGAAACGTGAACCAGACCATCAACACCACCGAGGTCGATGAAGGCACCGAAGTTAGTCATCCGAGCAACCTTACCTTCAACGATGTCGCCAGGTTGTAATTCAGCAAAAATCTTTTGAGCAGCCTTTTCGTGTTCAGCCTTAACGATTTCCTTGTGGGAAAGAATCAGGCGGTTTTCGCTTGGTTCAATTTCGATGATCTTGAATTCAAGTTCTTGACCCTTGAATTGGTTCAGATCTTCAACGTAGTGATCAGTGATCATTGAAGCAGGGACAAAGCCACGTACTCCAGCATCAACAACTAAACCACCCTTAACTGCTTGGGTAACCTTAGCAGTGATGGTTTCACCATCATCGAACTTCTTTTGAATGTCATCCCATACCTTACGGGCTTCAAGACGACGGTGAGAAAGTAAGTAACTACCATTTTCCTTATCGTTACCAATCTTGGAGATGACAACTAAGTCTAATTCGTCACCTACTTTAACTGCATCATTGATGTCTTCAACTGGCTTGGTTGATAATTCCTTAGCAGGGACGACACCTTCAACCCCTGCATCTTTAATACCAACGATAGCTTGACGATCGTCATCGATTGCCAAAACTTCACCCTTGACAACATCGCCCACCTTAACAGTTTCGATGCTATCGAGTGCCTTTAACATATCGTTGTTCTTTTCATTGTTTTCAGCCATTAAAAAAAATCCTCCTTGCAACAATCAACTCTAGAAACTATTCTACTAAAAAATGTTTAGTATTTCCAGTGTTTACTGTAATTGTTCCTGAGTTTTTTTGATTATTTTGCTAATCTCGTCCACAACCTGATCAATTGTCAGATCTGTGGTATCCAAACGAATGGCATCGGGGGCCTGAGTCAACGGCGAAACCGCCCGAGTGGAGTCCTTCTTATCCCGGAGCTCAATCTCTTTTTGAAGCTCTTCTAAAGAAGCAGTCGCAATCCCCTTCGCTTGGTTTTCAACGTAACGCCGGCGGGCCCGTTCGTGAGCCGTAGCCACCATGAAGATTTTAACGGGAGCATTAGGCAAAACGGTGGTTCCAATGTCACGGCCGTCCATCACGATGCCGCCATCCTGAGCGATCTTTCTTTGCTGATGGGTCATTTCTGTCCGCACCGCTGGAATCGCTGCAACCGCGGAAACGTTGTTATCGATTCGTCCCTGCCGAATATCCTGAGTAACCTCATCACCATCGAGGAAAACACGTTGCTCAGGGTCACCGGGCTGAAAGCTAATCTTGATCTGTTGAGCCAGGCGGACGATCTGGTCAGTGTCATCCATTGACAGTCCCTTACGCAGGGCAGCCAGGGTAACAACCCGATACATTGCTCCCGTATCACAATACACATAGTTAAAACGCTTGGCCACCAACTTGGCAACTGTGCTCTTTCCCGCTGAGGCTGGCCCATCAATGGCCACTTGGATCCCCTTTGTCATATCTATTCTTCACTCCAAATCTATTTTACTCGTAATTGCTGACCAGGATGAATTGGTGTCCTGATCGTCATGTTGTTCAACCGGGCAAGTTCCTGGGCAGACATACCATTACGCTCAGCAATCCGGTAAACACTCTCACCGTGCTGAACCGTTACATATCGCTGGCCCTGCGCATTACTGGTCATTGAGCCCTGACGAACACTACTCGTCGAACTGCTATTAGTACTACTACTCGTCTGACTAGATTGGCTGCTCGAGATAGTACTACTGCTCGTACTAAAGGTAGTCGACGATTCCCGACTATTGCTTACAGACGAGCTGGCGCGGTGGTGCTTTTTAGCTGAGGTCTTGGACCGTTGAGAAGCTTTTTTTTTACTACTCACGGATGACGACGCCTGCTGTTCTGTCCGTAACGGATGGTTGAACGATTGCTTGTTGTTGACCCAGTAGATGACTGGCGCCGCCGCAAGGATAATAATCAGAACAATCAGAACCGTCCTGATCATTGAATTATGTGACCGTTGCCGACGGTGTTCCGTCCGTGACAAGTGGCCATCACTGTCGAGGTCTTCGTTGTCCGCGAAGGTCTTATCCCATAATTCATCACGCTCCTGGCGCGTCTCTTCATGATGCTCACTCACTAAACAAACCTCCTTCACGATAAAGTTTAACGTCTTTGATTGTAGCGCACGTCTTTGCG
>CAMCCW010000041.1 GCA_945873395.1 uncultured Lactobacillus sp.
TGACCCTCTGCTTGTAAGGCAGATGCTCTCCCAACTGAGCTAATCCTCCAAAAATATTAATCAAACTGAAACAAATCAGCTTAATTAATATATCATTATTTCAATGCCCTGTCAAACATTATTTGAGATTTAATTCTTCCAGTTTCTGATCGATCATTGCCAGGACCTGCTTAGCCGCCTGAGGATTCTCAACAAAGTCATACTTGTCCCCATCGATCAGCATCTTAGGACTCTCGTTGTACTGCTCATACCAATCAACGTAGCGTTCATTGAGGTTTTTGTAGTAGTTGTATAGAGAAGGGTCGTTAGCAATCTGTTCGTATGACCGGCCCCGCTTCTTGATCCGCTTCAGCATGGTGTCAAATGAAACTTGGATAGTGATCAGAAGATTTGGTGCCTTCTGGTGAACCTGGTCTGGCAATTCTTCCATCATGTTAGCTAACAATGATGAGTAAATGTCTGATTCGGTCTCAGTGGCCCGCCCCATGTCGGCATTCAACTTAAATAAGAGGGCATCCTCGAAGATTGACCGGTCCAAGACATTCAGGTCATTACTGTAGGAGTCTTTGATCTCGTCCAGCCGCTTGTTCAGAAAGTAGATCTGCAACAGGAAACCGTACTTCTTCGGGTCCTTATAGAAAAGCGGCAAAATCTTGTTTCCTTCAACTGATTCATAAAATGCCTGGCTGTGTAGATGGTTAGCTAAGAGTTGCGTCAGGCTGGTCTTCCCAGCACCAATTGTTCCGGCTAAAGCAATCATTAATCATTTTCCCTTTCATAATTAGAGTCTTAAAAAATTCACGATTACAATTTTAACACTAAAAAACAAAATGGCCACCCGAAAGTGACCATATTTTGTGGTTAATAATTATTTATCCTCATCATCTGGTGCCACGTACTTTTCACCCTTGGTGCTCCGGGACAAGTCCACTTGATCCAATGGAATGATATGGGTCCGGTAACGAACTTTGTAGTAGATGAACAAAACCAGGAAGATTGGCACACTCATGTAAGAGATAAGGATG
This sequence comes from uncultured Lactobacillus sp., assembly GCA_945873395.1. Taxonomy (GTDB): domain Bacteria; phylum Bacillota; class Bacilli; order Lactobacillales; family Lactobacillaceae; genus Limosilactobacillus. The sequence goes on from CAMCCW010000041.1 coordinate 1,026, forward strand.
TTTTGCCAATCTAACTTGATGAAGGCATCCACATTTTGTCCACAGATTACGATAAAGCAAAGGATAAAGGCAAAAATTGGTCCAAATGGGAAGAAGGATGACCGATACTTCAGATCGTTAAGGTCCCGTCCCTGGGCAAGGTAGGCCCGCCGGAACCGCCAGTGTGACGAAGCAATCCCCAGCCAAGCGATAAACCCACACAATCCAGAAGCATTGATCAGGTAATTATAAGCCTGTGGGCCGATGAACTGGGTCAGGTAGATCAGAGTTGAAACCAGCATCGTCCCGAGCAAAGCATAGATCGGGATTCCCCGCTTGTTAACATAACCGAGGAAGCGCCATGCATATCCTTCACGTGCCTGGGAGAAGAGCATCCGGGTTGAGGCGTAAAGGCCTGAGTTAGCGGAAGATACCACCGCCGTCAGGATAACCGCATTCATCACGCTGGCGGCAATAGATAATCCGGCCCGCTCAAAGACAATGGTAAATGGACTCATCGTGATGTTAGAAACGTTCTGGTTCAGCAAGTTCTTGTCAGTGTACGGCAGGATACATGCAATTACAAAGATCGTACAGATATAGAAGATCAGGATCCGCCAGAAGGTTGAGTGAATGGCCTTGGAGACTGAAACCTCTGGAGTGGCCGCTTCACCAGCCGTGATCCCAACCAATTCGGTCCCCTGGAAGGAGAAACCAGCGATCAGGAAGACACTGATGATGGCCGGAACCCCACCGACAAATGGCGCCTTCTTGTAGTGGAAGTTGCTTACTCCCACGGCGTGTCCGCCCATGATTCCGAGGATGATTGCCACCCCGACGATCAGGAAGACAACTACCGTAACAATCTTAACTAGGGCCAACCAGTACTCCGTCTCACCATAAGAACGGACGGAGAGATAGTTGATCAAGAAAATCAGGGCCAACACAGTGACACTGAAGATCCACTGGGGAACCGACGGCAGCCAATAGTTCATGATAATTCCGGCAGTCGTCGCTTCCACCGGAATGGTGACGGCCCAGTTCAGCCAGTAGTTCCACCCCATGGCAAAACCAAGGGCGGGATCAATAAATTTAGTGGCATAAGCAGAGAATGACCCGGTCAGTGGCATATAGGTTGCCATTTCCCCGAGACTGGTCATCAGGAAGTAGACCATCATCCCCATTACAACGTAAGCAACCAGGGCCCCACCAGGTCCGGCTGTTGAGATCGCTTCACCACTGGTGATAAAGAGCCCGGTCCCAATCGTCCCCCCGAGGGCAATCATTGAGAGGTGACGTGTCCGCAACGACCGTTTAATGTGGCCGGTGGAGTGGTCACTTTGACTTGTTTCTGCCATATAACTCATTCCTCCAAATAGTAAATAAAAAAGTCTTCTAACGGGACACCCATCAGAAGACCTGGTAATAACCACGGTTGTTCTTTTTTGGAAGCGCCCCGCATTTTTGCGACAGTCCATGACTTCTTCAATCATGGCCCAACAGGCTGCTGGAATAAGCCAACGCCTGTTTCGGCATCCCTTCCTTTCCCCCGCCGTTCGGTGCTCATTCACCTGTTGCGGGTTACTGATAAGAGATGCAACCTCTTCATTGTTTTCTAATTATACTCTAATATTTGATCAACGCAAGGACTTTTTTAAAATCCACTTTCCCTGCTCCCCATCGTCTTCTTCCTTAGTGAAGGCGTTCTTAAGCAGAACTCGCTGTGAGCCAACGTTATCATCATCAACCGTCGCCCGCAAGCATTCCCCGGAGTGTAGACGATCACAGAGCAAGCCGACCGCGGTTGTCATGATCCCCTTCCCCCAGTCGGTCCGGCGCAGGAGGTAGCCTAATTCCCAGCAATTAGTATTAACCTGTTCAAGCGTCATAATTCCCACGATCTGGCCGTCACAACGAATTGTCAGTAGACGGGTACTTTGCATTAGCATGGCTACTGCAGTCGGATCGGGCAAAACCATCAGGTGGGCCCGGCGCTGGACAAGTGGATCGGCCAGAATTTTAGCAATGGCCGGGCTATCATCAGGCACTGCTATGTTAATTCTGATTTCTGGCATCATTCTCTTCCCCCTTAAATAAAAAACAAAGAGGCTATGACTTAAGTTCTATTATATAGATCAAAAGTCAACAACGCGGTACACAAATGGCCTCAAACATTCGGGAAACCCGAAGTTTGAGGCCTATTTGTGCTCGCGGGGGCTCCCAACGGCTAGCTTCGCGTCGGAAGACGAAGTCGTGAACGACTTCTGTCTCGCTCCCTCAATATTACTATATTTCAGAAGTTGATAGGAACGAAACTTCCCTCAGACGTGGTGCCCAGGCCACGTAGAGCCATTCCGCCACTTGAAGCCAGGCGTAAGCCAAGAGCATGGCACTAATCGTATCAAATGGCCAGTGAGCGTATAGGTATACACGGGATACTGCCAGGAAGAAGACTGCAAAGACGATCAGCAGCTGGCAAATTGTCCGCGTGGAATGCTTCCTGATCAGTGGAATCACGATCAGCAAAAGGATGGCGGCTACCAGGAAGATCCCCAGGGTGTGGCCACTTGGGAAACTATAACCATCGTCAGCAGCAAGGTGCTGGGCCGGCCGTGCCCGCTTAACAATGTGTTTGAAGCTTTCACCAAGAATATCACCACCGATAATCGTCCCCAGAGCCCACAATGCCGGGATTTGGTAGTGTTTGATCCATAGCACAACTGCAATGATAAGCACCCAAAGCAGGTCCATCTTAGGACTCGCTAAGAACGACAACAGAGTCATTAAAGCATGGAACCAGCCCACACTTTCGATTCGCTGCCCAGTAAAAAGTGATTGCAGAACGGCATCGATCATCGTAGCAACCGATGAATTGAATTTAATAAGCAGCATTAAAATGATAAAAGCACCACCACTAATGACAAAGCGCCACCACCGGTGCTGATCACGTTCAATAAACATATTTAATCTCCTATTTTAGTATTTAACATTAACTGAGTATACCACACTGTCCTAATGTCATCGGTTCTTTTTAATAATTTTCCAGTGATGGTAGTGAATGATGCGATTCAACAGCTCCCCCAATCCAAAGCCCAGGGTAATTGCGCCAACGATGACCACCACTTGGTAGAAGTAAACGGTAACCAGGTGGTAATTCCCGATGGCAAAGTTACGGACCATCTTATAGGCCTGACCACCGGGAACAAAGGGCACCAAGGCTGGAACTTCAAAAACAATCGTCGGCATCTTCTTATGCTGCGCAGCCCACCGACTACAGAGGGCAATCAAGATGGCCGCCGTCAGGTTGCTAAAGGCTAGTCCAACGCCATCCTGATAATACATCACCCAGTAGACTACCCAAACGCCCCCACCAATGATTCCTGCCACATTATAGGCCCGAACCGGAATATGAAGCAGAATTCCAAAGCAGACCGTTGAAATATAGGAGAGGAAGAACTGAAGAGCAAGATTTAACCAATAATGCATTTTCCTACCTCCTAAGCAAAGTGGAGAACGATCACAATCGCACTACCAATTGAAACCGCCGTCAGAACTGCTTCAACTCCCCGGGTTGGTCCGCTAATTAGGTTTCCCGACACCAGGTCACGAGCGGCGTTAGTCAAAGGGATCCCGGGAACCAGCGGCATCACGGCCCCGATAATAATATCATTGACATCGTGAGCCCAGCCAATTTTGACCATCAGGACAGCCAAAAAGCCAATCACTAAGGATGAACAGAACTCACCGAGATACTGAATCTTAAACTTACGAATCATGTAGGAAAAGACGGCATAGCTAATTCCACCATCAATAAAGCCAACCCAGGAATCCTGGTAGTCACCTGTGAAAACAATCATCAGGGCCATACTTAAAACAGCGGCTGCCAGAGCTTCCACCAGGTTCTGATACTTGTACGGGCCTTGACGATCAACCCACTTCAGCTGGGCATATGCTTCGGGGAGGGTGATCAACCCTTGGGACATTTCCCGGGAAATTTCATTTACAGCGGTTACCTTGCTCAGGTCATTCTTCCGCCGCCGAATGTTCATCACAATCGCGTTGGGCAGGTTGTTGGCGCCCAGGACGATCCCAGTCACCGTTGTGAAGGCTTGAAAGTCTTGGAGACCGGCTGCATTGGCCATCCGATGCAAAGTGTCGTTGACCCGCTCCATATTGGATCCATTCTCGATAAGGATCCGTCCAGCCAGCGAACACGTCCGTAATGCCAGACGCCGCCGTTTTTTTGTTAACATATGCCCACTTCCTTCAAATTGGTTCTATATAAAAAAGGTACCACTAACAATTTGCATTGTCAGCAGTACCCTTAAGATGTTTTAGTTAGCCTCACGCCACTACTTAATGAAGATGTTATGTGCGGCCTTATAAGAAACACTGATCTGGTGGTCATCGCCGTCCTTAGTAATCACAATTGGCCCTTCAAATGGCTCATGTCGAACTACTTTTACCTTATCCTGTGGTCGCAGGTTGAGTTCTTCGAGGTAAGTCAACAGTTCGTGGTTATCCAGGAAACGTTCCAGTTCAACTTCTTCACCATCGTCGGCATCAGCTAACAAGCGATGACTGACATCTGGAAAGTGGCCGTTAGCAGCGGGAATTACTCCACCGTGAGGACAATTCTGAGGGTGACCGAGAAAATTATCGAGGGCCGTAGCCAGGCGATCGCTAGTCTGGTGTTCGAGAATCTCGGCCTCTGAGTGAACATCCGCAAAATTGTAGTGGAGCTTATCTACCAAAAAGGTTTCCCACAGGCGGTGCTTGCGGACCAATTCGGCCGCATAGCGCTGGCCCTTAGCCGTCAGAGTAATTCCCGAGTATGGTTCATGGACAACCAGTCCCTCATCCGCTAGTTTAGAAATCATCTCGGTAACAGACCCGGCTGCGATGCCGAGGCCTAGTGAAATTTCTTTGTTCGATACCTTTTTGTGACTGCCGCCAAGCTCAAAAATAATTTTTAAGTAGTCTTCCTTCATTGGAGTCAACATCAATTCACCTCTAGATAAAAATTCCGGCCTTCGAACGGTCACGAAAATAAATATACTCCTCGCCAAATATTGAACATAATAATATTATAGCATATCATGAAAGTGTAGTTTGGAAACCCTAACTTTTAGATTAGTAACATTTAGCTATTATAATGCTATGGGGTTAAAAATTGCAACGTAACAATTATATATCCTTAAAGGAGCGACCATTAATATGGAAGAAAAAATCACTGGTAAGCGCTTCTTAGCGGTTACCTTATTGAACGTTTTAATTACTATTGTTGAGATTATTGGGGGACTAGTTTCTGGCAGTTTGGCTCTGCTGTCTGATGCCTTTCACAACATGGGGGATTCCTTCTCGATTGTTCTCGGCTACTTTGCTCAACACATCGGTGGCCGTCCCGAAACCCGGCAGCGAACTTATGGTTACCGGCGGGCGGAGATTCTCTCGGCCCTCACTAACAGCCTCCTGTTAATCATCATCGCCATCTTCCTGATCGGTGAAGCAATTCAACGGTTGGATCATCCCCAGCACATCAACGGCGGAATCATGCTGACCGTGGCCATCATTGGTCTACTTGCCAACCTGGCATCAGCCCTGTTGCTACATTCCGGCAGCCATAACAGTCTTAACGTGAAAGCCACCTATCTCCACGTTCTCAGTGATGCCCTTTCTTCTGTCGCTGTTATTATCGGTGGGGTTATTTTGACCTTTGTCAATGTCCCTTGGCTTGACCCCGCATTGACTATCGCAGTAGCCCTCTACATCGCCTATGAATCCTGGCCGATCATTGTCCAGACCATCAAGATCCTGATGCAGGAATCTCCTGACCTGGATTACGAAAACATCGCCAAGGACATTAAACAGGTTCCCGGCGTCGAGGATGTCCACCACGTCCACGCCTGGATGATCGATGAGCACCGGATCATCTTCTCTGCTCACCTCAACTGTGAAGACCTTCCTCTCAGCAAGGTGGAAAGTATCTACAGCCAGGTTGAGGACATTCTCCGCCACAAATACGGCATCTGCCACATCACCCTGCAAGCCGAATGCAGTCGGGGACGGGACGAGGAACTCTTCAACACCCCTGTTGATGAAGAACACGTTATCAAGGAAGGCGGATATAAGAAGCACCAGCATTGATGACAGCAGTTATTTTATAATGAAAAACTAAATAGGGAGCGCGACATACTGCTCGTCGCGCTCCCTATTTATATCTATTGCAAATAGATTAGAACAATTTACCAACACCATAGTGAATCGTGATCGTGATCAGTCCGATGATGATATTCCGAATAACGGCAATCTTTACCAGGCCGTTTCCCAGCTTGGAACTGATGTACCCGGTCAGAGCACTGGTTAGGACCACTGCCAGAATCACTGCGTACCACTTATAGGCTTCAGGAGCAAAGGTCATCGCCATCAGTGGGAATATTCCCCCCGCTGCGGCACTAAAGAGTGATGAGAACGCAGCATCCCACGGGCTCAGAAAATGGCCTAATTCAATGTCATACTTGACCCGGACCATTGTCTCTAAGGGTTTCTTGTTCAGCAGGTCCTTGGCGATCGCTAGCGAGGTTGCTGGCGTGACCCCCTTATCAACATAGTACTGTTTAACTGTCTTCAGCTCACCAGCAAAGTCGGTCTTCAGTAGGCGCTCTTCAGTGTTAACTGCAGACTCTTCAGTATCTCGCTGGGTGGAAACGGAGGCGTACTCGCCACAGGCCATTGAAAAGGCACAGGCCAGCAAGTCCGACAAACCGGCAATGAAGATCGTAAACCGGTTAGTCGTGGCCGCCGCTACGGAGACTAGAACCCCGACAACCGTCAGGATTCCGTCGTTAGATCCGAGGACCCCTGCCCGGAGTGTGTTCAGCTTTTCTTCCATTGTTTGCTTCTGTCGTTTAATTTTAGCCATGAACACTCATCTCCTTTAGCGGGCAAATAGTTGTCCAATCAGGTAGGTCACACACATCGTCAAAAGACCCGCTGTAGCGTTTCGCAGCATTGACTTAAGCCGGTCTGCTTTACTCAGTACGGCCGCAAAGTAACCCGTGATCAGTAAGGCAATCAAGACCGCAATCATAGTAGCAAAGATCCGGACATGTTCTGGTGCCATCGTTACTGCCACCATCGGCAGAATCGAACCAGTTGGAAACGAGATGAAGGATGCAATTGCTGCCGCATAAGGACTGGTAAATTCCTTAGGATTGAAGCCATAGCGCTCCTGAACCACAGTCGACAAAGCATCCTTATCCATCAATTCCTTAGTGGCTTGATGGGCCAGCTTAGGGTCAATGTCTTGCTTCTCATACTGCTTCTGGACGTAGTTAAACTCCTGTTGGTACTGGTCTTCCAAACGTTGGCGCTCACTGATCAGCGCCATCTTCTGGGAGTCCTTCTGGGTAGAAACTGATACATATTCCCCCATGCACATGGAAATTGTTCCGGCCAGACTACCTGATAGGCCGGAAATCAAAATTGAGTAAGGATTACTGGTTGCCGCAGCCACCCCAATGACAATACCGGCAACGGAGATAATCCCGTCATTAGCCCCCATTACGCTCGCCCGTAAGACGTTTACCTTTTGGGCCAACGACATTTTCTTCTTTGGCATAGTTTCGCCTTCTCTTTTTAATTTAGAATCATTATAACATCTAAATATTAAGTTACAACTAATCTGACAAATAATTCAGCGATAAATTAGAAACATTCAAAATTTACATCACATGGAAAAAGAGGTCGAGAATCATCTCAACCTCTTTTTCATTGTACCGATTGGAACAAGTTTTATTCGTATGTTTGAACTGCCGTTGTCCGGATAACAAAGACGGAAGTTCCTGCATGCCGGGTCATGTAAGAAGCCTGTGAACCAACGGCCTTCCGGTTACCCCACTTACCAATTGAACCAACAACCAGCAGATCTGGTTGAAAAGCTGGAATAACGTGGTTGCAGATCCGTTCAGCTGGCCGTTCACCATGGTCAACAATCGCCGTGATCTTCTTTGGATCAACACCGTAGTCGATCGCTGCTTGGACATATTCATTGATCCGCTTACGCAGTTCATCCTCACTACTGTGAACATAGTCCTTATCTAAAATTTGGTAAACGCTGACGTGCCCCGTTTCAAGAATGGAGACAATCCCGATTTCGGAACCATCACGCTTAGCCTTATCAACCGCATAGGAAAAGGCGGCCCGGGCGTCCGGTGCGTCATCAACCCCAACGAGGATTCGCTTGAACTTCTTTGGCTTAATTTCGAACATTAGTATACCCCTCTCTATGTTCTCATTTAACGATGAAAGCATTAGCCGCTCGTCTTCGTTAAATTACACCCTTAATGTTACTACTTATCTGCTGTTTGTAAATAATTATTTTGGTTATCCTAAAACAAAAGTCGTATTAATCATACTTTTCCCCGAGTCTAGAACTAAATTGACTTTTGACGCCACTTTGACCGAGAACTATAATTGAAGGGATTGTGTCCATATTGAGGTCATAATTAAGTTTATGTGGATTGGGGAGTATATACCTATGTCAATGATCGAATTCCATAATGTGGAAAAATATTATGGTAAATTTCATGCACTAAAAAATATTAACCTAACGATTGATAGTGGAGAGACCGTCGTCTTGATTGGGCCGTCCGGTTCGGGAAAGAGTACTTTGATCCGAACCATCAACGGTCTGGATCCGATTCAATCCGGTCAGCTGATCGTCAACGGCTACGATCTTTCAGATAAGAAGACCAACATCAATAAGATCCGGCGTGAAGTCGGCATGGTCTTCCAGCACTTTAATCTATACAATAACAAGTCTGTCCTCGAAAACATCATGCTTGCGCCACGAATCGTCCTCAAGCGTCCTGAGGATGAAAACCGGGATTTAGCAATGAAGCTCCTGGATAAAGTTGGCCTGGCTAATAAAGCAGACAACATGCCGGCCCAGCTCTCTGGGGGACAAAAGCAACGAATTGCCATTGCCCGTAGTCTGGCGATGAAGCCTAAGTGTTTGCTCTTTGATGAACCAACCAGTGCCCTGGACCCCGAGATGATTGACGATGTGCTCGACGTTATGAAGGACATTGCGGAAAATTCCAATATGACAATGCTAGTGGTCACTCATGAAATGAGCTTTGCCCAGGCTGTTGCTGACCGGGTCATTTTCATGGCAGATGGCCAAATTCTCGAAGATGACACCACCGCCAAATTCTTCGGCGATCAGCCAAATACGAAACGGGCCCAAGAGTTCATGAGTAAAATCAGTGGACACATTATGTAAGGGAGGCCTCGTCATGAAAAGATTATGGCATGTCCTCGGACTAGGCGCCCTGCTGACAATGACCCTATTAACCCTTTCCGCCTGTGGTCAATCTGTCGCCAAACAGGATGTCCTAGCCCGCGACGAACAGAGCAAACAGATTACCTGGGGTGTTAAGTCTGACACCCGTTTGTTTGGTCTAGAGAATATTCGTACCGGCCGTTTAGAAGGCTTTGAAATTGACCTGGCCAAGGCAATGACCAAGAAGATCCTCGGCCCCGATGGCAAGTGCGTCTTCGTTCCCGTCACCAGTGGAACCCGGGTCCCTCTTTTGAAGAATGGTAACATCGATGCCATCATGGCCACTATGACCATCACCCCGGAGCGGAAGAAGCAGGTTGACTTCACTCATTCATACTTTGATGCCGGGCAGTCACTGCTCGTCAAGAAAGGTAGCCCCATCAAGAATATCAACAGCCTGAATCATCCCGGTAAAGTTGTCCTCGGGGTTTCTGGTTCCAACTCAGTGAAAAACGTCGCTAAGTATGCCCCCAAGGCCCGCGTCTTGCAACTGTCAGATTATGCCCAGGCAATGACCGCCCTCAAGTCCAAACAGGGTGATGCCTTAACCACCGATAACGGGATCTTATATGGGATGGCCGCCGAAAATCCCGGCTATGAAGTTGTCGGGGGGAATTTCACCAAGGAGCCTTACGGAATCGCCGTCAACAAGAATCAGGCCCGCTTCCGTAATAAACTCAATTGGGCCCTGAAGAAAGTTGAAGAAGACGGCACCTATAACCGGCTTCTTCTCAAGTGGTTCGGTAACGTCAAAGGCTTTAATTATCAGGAGATGAAACGCTAATGGTTAATTTAATTGCAACACAATGGCATCCGCTGCTGATGGGACTTTTAAACACCATTCTCTGCAGTATCATTGCCCTCGTTGGTAGTCTGATCATCGGAACGTTATTTGCGCTCCTCGAAATTTCCGAGAACCGGGTCCTACGAATTATCGGTCGTGTCTATGTCGAAGTTTTTAGAAATATTCCTCTGCTGGTCATCACGATGGCCTTCTTCCTAATCATTCCTATGTATATTGCCAAGATCAACGGCTTTACTGCTGGAACAATCGGTCTGACCCTCTACACCTCCGCTTTCATTGCGGAAACCGTTCGCGCCGGAATTAACTCCGTCGAGGGGGGCCAGCTGGAAGGGGCTCTCTCCAACGGTATGACCTATCACCAGGCAATGCGTTATATTATCCTTCCGCAGGCCTTTCGGGTCGTAATCCCGCCGTTGGGCAACCAGTTCATCAACCTGGTCAAGAACTCCTCCGTATTGGCCTTTGTCGCCGGATTTGACTTGATGTACCAAGGAAACCTGATTGCTAATGACACCCTGCAGACAATTCCGACTTACTTCATCGTCGGAATCATGTACCTGATCATCACACTGCCGCTCAGCTACTACATGCGGCACCTGGAAAAGAAATTGGCTTAGGAGGTGAATGTTAATGCAAAATTTTATTGATGCCTATTCTTGGATCAACATCCGCTTCCTCCTTCAAGGATTGTGGGTCACGATTGAGATCTCTGTGGCCTCGATCGTGATTAGTTTCATTGTCGGTACCCTCCTGGGAATTGTCCGTTACGAGCAGATTAAGTACTTCTCGGCAATTGTCGGTTTCATCATCGACATCATCCGTAACCTCCCCCTCCTGTTGATCATTTTCTTTACTTACTTCGGGCTGCCTAATATTGGAATCAAACCGGAGATTATTCCAGCGGCCATCATGGCGATGTCGATCTTTGAATCAGCCATGGTTGCTGAAATCGTTCGTTCCGGAATTAATTCGATCGATAAAGGACAAACCGAGGGGGCCTTGGCTAACGGACTGACCCGGTGGCAAGCCCTCCGGATCATTGTCCTACCACAAGCGATCAAGAATATGACCCCAGCCTTGGTCAGCCAGTTCATCTCACTGGTTAAGGATACTTCCCTGGCCACCATTATTGTCCTACCGGAACTGAT
>CAMCCW010000042.1 GCA_945873395.1 uncultured Lactobacillus sp.
CTTGATGGGTTTTTCTGTCCACTAAAATGTTCAACTTAAATTTTACAATCTACCGAATACAAATACACCTCATTAAGGTAAAAAGTCCGACCAGTCAAAACGACCGATCGGGCTTGTGTTAACTTGGGTATCCATCAACACCAGTTGACAGATACCCCCCTTAAAATACCGCATAAGGGAAAATCATTAGAATATTGGTCTACTTTGTGATTTCAAGAGATTACAAATGCTGTTATATCAACGATCACTTATCATCCAGTTGCTCATCGGTCTTCAGAACGGCCATAAAGGCTTCCTGCGGGATATCAACCTTCCCGACGGCCTTCATCCGCTTCTTACCACGCTTCTGCTTCTCCAGCAGCTTAGCACGTCGGTCCGGGTCCCCGGTGTGGATCCGCGCAGTAACATCCTTCCGGTAGGCCTTGATGTTGGTCCGGGCGATGATCTTAGAACCAATAGCCGCCTGGATCGGAATTTCGAAGTTCTGCCGTGGGATGATCTTCTTCAACTTCGAGGTGATGTCACGGCCACGCTCAGCAGCAAAGTCCTTGTGGGCAATGAAGCTGAGGGCGTCGACCTTATCCCCGTTCAGCAGGATATCAATCTTGACCAGGTTGCTTGGCTTGTAGTCATCGATCTCGTAGTCGAGGGAGGCATACCCACGGGTCGAACTCTTCAGCTTGTCAAAGAAGTCAAAAATGATTTCCGATAACGGAATATGGTAGATCACGTTAACCCGGGTATCACTGAGGTACTCCATCGTGTCAAAGATCCCCCGCTTCCGCTGACAGAGCTCCATAACTGGTCCGACATAATCGTTCGGCACCATGATTGAAGCTCGGACATATGGTTCCTTGATGTCCTTAATAGAGGAAGCATCCGGCATCTCGGCTGGGTTCTCGACCTCCTTCATCGACCCATCCGCCAGGTCAACATGGTAGGTAACCGATGGCGCGGTGGTGATCAAATCAAGGTTAAATTCCCGCTCCAGCCGCTCCTGAACCACGTCCATGTGCAAGAGACCCAGGAAACCGCACCGGAAACCGAAGCCCAGGGCCTGGGATGATTCTGGCTCAAAGGTTAAAGCCGCATCATTCAATTGTAACTTCTCCAGAGCGTCACGCAGGTCATTAAACTTGGCGTTATCAGTTGGGTAAAGCCCAGCGTAGACCATCGGCGTCATCTGCCGGTAACCTTCCAGCGGCTTCTCCGTTGGCCGGTCAGCGTTGGTAACCGTATCACCGACCCGGGTATCCTTGATATCCTTAATGGCGGCGGTAATGTAACCAACGTCACCCGCCATCAGGACGTCACGGGCCAGCGGCTTCGGGGAGTTGATCCCGACTTCGGCAACCTCGTACTCGGTCCCACTGTTCATCAGGCGAATCTTATCGCCCTTCTTGACGGTCCCTTCAAAGACCCGCACACTGAGGACCACCCCACGGTAGTCATCGTACTTGGAGTCGAAGATCAGTGCCTTCAGTGGCGCCGTCAGGTCACCAGTTGGAGCTGGCACGTCCTTAACGATCTTCTCCAAGACCTTGTCAACACCCAGGCCCGTCTTGGCACTAACGTCCACAGCCTCGCTGGTGTCCAGGCCGATTTCGTCTTCAATCTGCTTCTTGGTCCCTTCCGGATCAGCGGATGGCAGGTCGATCTTGTTAATCACCGGCAGGATCTCTAGGTCGTTGTCCAGGGCCAGGTAAACATTAGCCAAAGTCTGGGCTTCAACCCCCTGAGTTGCATCAACAACCAGGATGGCCCCCTCACAGGCCGCCAGGGAACGTGAAACTTCGTAGGAGAAGTCCACGTGTCCTGGGGTATCGATCAGGTGGAAGATATAGTCTTGCCCGTCTTTGGCGTGATAAGTCAGGGCCACGGCGTTCAGCTTGATGGTGATTCCCCGTTCACGCTCCAGGGGCATATCGTCCAAGACCTGGTTCTTCATCTCACGCTTGCTGATCGAGTCGGTCATCTCCAGGATCCGGTCAGCCAGCGTGGACTTCCCATGGTCAATATGGGCCACAATTGAAAAATTACGAATGCGCTTCTGGCGCGCCTTCATTTCATCTAGACTCATTGTCATTTTCTATGTCACTCTTTCTACGAAAATACTATTTCTAGTATAACAAACTCCACATAAGGATGAAAAGACAAAAGGACGGCTGCCGCAACAGTCGTCCTTGATTAATATTTTTAACGGTCCTCAAAGGCGTCCTTGAGCTTATCTAAGACGGACTTCTTGACCCCCTTGACGTTCTCACCACTAGCTGCGGCAAAGGCCATCATAGCTTCACGCTGCCGCTTATTCAGACTCTTCGGTGTCCGCACGTGAACCGTCACGTGCTCATCACCATTGCCGTTACCATTGAGGTGCGGAACCCCCTTGCCACGCAGGCGGAAGTTGGTTTCGGACTGGGTACCGGCAGGAATCTTCAGGTTAACGTCACCGTGAACAGTCTTGACCTTAACCTCGTCTCCCAGGGCCGCCTGGGCAAAGGAAATATCGCGATCAACGTAGATCGTTGAACCATCACGACGGAACTCCCGACTTGGCGTTACCCGGAAGACAATGTAAAGGTCCCCGGCTGGTCCACCGTTGGCACCGGCGTCACCCTGACCTTGGAGCCGCATTTGCTGACCATCGTCAACTCCAGCTGGAACCTTGACTTCCAACTCGTGCTTTTCTTGAACATGACCAGTACCGTGGCAGGTTTCACAACGGTCTTCAGGCTTGATGACCTTACCAGTCCCGTGACATTCAGGACAAGTGGTCTGGGACTGCATGTTACCCAGCGGTGTCCGCTGAATGGAAACGATAAAGCCTCGACCACCACAGCGTTGACAAGTCGTTGCAGACTTACCAGGCTTAGCTCCAGTACCATGGCAGGTCTTACACTGTTCATCACGGTCATACTTGATGGTCGTCGTCTTACCGAAAACCGCATCCATGAACTTCAGGGTCATTGCGTACTGCAGGTCACGACCTGGACGTGGCGCTGTCGGGTCCTGGCGAGACCGACCGCCACCGCCAAAGAATTGACTAAAGATGTCGTCAAAGCCACCAGCACCGAAGCCCTGGTTGAAGCCGCCCTGGCCACCGCCAAAGCCGCCGAAACCACCAGCACCGGCTTGGGGACCAGCAGAACCGTACTGGTCGTACTGGGCCCGCTTTTGTTGGTCGCTCAAGACATCATAGGCTTCGTTGATCTTCTTGAACTTCTCTTCAGCGCCAGGAGCGTGGTTGACATCCGGGTGGTACTTCGCAGCTAAGCGCCGGTATGCGTGCTTGATATCCGCCTCAGATGCGTCCTTAGAGACACCTAAAATGTCATAGTAATCTTTTTCTGCCATATACATCCCTCACAAGTTGATTTGGTTTAGTTATACCACAATTGGCAAATGAAAGTAAAAGCCAAAGTCCCAAACAATGGTCTTTGGCTTCTACATTACTTTTGTCGACAGTTGAGATTACTTCTTATCGTCAGGCGTTACATCCTTGAAGTCACCGTCAACGGTGTCACCATTGTTACCATTTTGGTTGTTGTTACCGTTGTTGGCACCACCATTATTCGGGTTAGCACCGCCCTGAGCGCCACCTTGGGCACCTTGAGCCTGCTTGTAGAGCTTGACACTGAGGTCTTGGATAACCTTGTTCAAGGCATCCTTCTTAGCCTTCATGTCGTCGAGGTTGCCGCTTTCCTTGGCCTTCTTCAGGTCGTCACGGGCACTCTCAGCCTTCTTGATATCTTCTTCAGGAACCTTGCCCTTGACTTCTTTCAAGGTCTTGTCGACTTGGAAGAGTTCTTGGTCGACTTCGTTCTTCAGGTCAACCTCTTCCTTCTTCTTCTTATCGGCTTCAGCGTGTTCTTCGGCATCCTTCTTCATCCGTTCGATTTCTTCATCGGACAGACCGGAATTGGACTTGATAACGATCTTTTGTTCCTTACCAGTACCCATATCCTTGGCAGAAACATTAACAATCCCATTCTTGTCAATGTCGAAGGTAACCTTGATTTGAGGAACACCACGAGGAGCAGCAGGAATGTCCGTCAGCTGGAAGTTCCCTAAGGTCTTGTTGTCAGCTGCCATTGGCCGTTCACCCTGCAGAACGTGGATGTCAACGGCGGATTGGTTATCAGCAGCCGTAGAGAAGATTTGACTCTTGGAAGTTGGAATGGTCGTGTTCCGGTCGATCAGCTTAGTGAAGACACCACCCATGGTTTCAATACCAAGTGACAATGGAGTAACATCAAGCAAAACAACATCCTTAACATCACCAGTCAGGACCCCACCTTGGATAGCAGCACCAAGGGCAACGGCTTCATCAGGGTTGATGGAGTGGTTAGGTTCCTTACCAGTCAATTCCTTAACCATTTCTTGAACAGCTGGGATACGAGTTGAACCACCGTTGAGGATAACTTCGTCGATGTCATCGAATGACAAGTCAGCATCCTTCAAGGCATTCAGAACTGGTTGCTTCGTCCGTTCAACCAGGTCGTTAGTCAATTGGTTGAATTGAGCACGGGTCAAGGTCTTTTCCAAGTGCAGTGGACCATTTTCACCAGCAGAAATGAATGGCAGGCTGATTTGTGCTTCTTGAACACCAGAAAGGTCCTTCTTAGCCTTTTCAGCGGCATCCTTCAACCGTTGCAGAGCCATCTTATCCTTAGAAAGGTCAACGCCGTGTTCTTCCTTGAAGCCGTCGATCAACCAATCCATGATCTTTTGGTCGAAGTCGTCACCACCAAGGTGCGTATCACCATTCGTGGAGAGAACTTGGAAGACACCGTCACCTAATTCCAGGATGGAAACATCGAAGGTCCCACCACCAAGGTCGTAAACCAGGATCTTTTCATCCTTGTCCTTCTTGTCCAGGCCGTAAGCCAGGGAAGAAGCAGTAGGTTCGTTGATAATCCGCTTAACATCCAAGCCCGCGATCTTACCGGCATCCTTAGTAGCTTGCCGTTGAGCATCGTTGAAGTAAGCTGGAACCGTGATAACGGCCTTGTCAACAGTATCACCGATGTAGTCTTCGGCGTACTTCTTCAGGTATTGCAGGATCATTGCGGAGATTTCTTGTGGAGTGTACTTCTTACCGTCCACTTCAACCGTGTAACCTGCTTCACCCATGTGACTCTTAATAGAAGCAATCGTGTTTGGGTTCGTGATTGCTTGCCGCTTAGCAACTTCACCAACTTGGGTTTCGCCGTTCTTAAATGAAACAACGGATGGCGTTGTCCGGCTCCCTTCTGGGTTAGTGATAATCTTTGGTTCGTTACCTTCCATAACGGCAACGGCGGAGTTAGTAGTACCTAAGTCAATACCAATAATCTTATTGCTTGCCATAGTTTTATTCCCTCTTTTTATAAAATTAAATCTTAGTTATTGTGCCACAACAACCATTGCTGGCCGTAAGACACGATCCTTAAGCTGGTAACCAGCTTGAAGAACCTGGACAACCGTGTCGGCCTTCTGTCCGTCCTTGACCGGAACGGTTTGAACCGCCTGGTGCAGGGTTGGATCAAACGGCTTGCCCTCGGCTTCGATCTCGGTGATACCGTGATCGGTTAGGGCGTTGATCAGGTGGTCGTGAACCATCTGAATACCCTTCTTCAGTTGCTTACCATTCTCGTCAGTAACCTCAATCGTTAATGCCCGTTTGAGGTTATCCAAGACTGGCAGTACGGACTTGGCCAGGTCTTGACCATCGTACTTCAGAAGTTGGGCCTGTTCCTTCTTAAACCGGGTCGTCATATTTTGAATTTCGGCCTCGGCACGAAGGTACTTGTCATCCTTCTCATCCAGTTGCTGCTTAAGGTCTTTGATTTGAGCTTTTAATTCATCAACCTGACTGGTTGCTGATTCTTTTTTATCCTTATTATCTTTTTTAGGTGCCTGCTGAGCAGTTGCTTTTGCCTTGTCTTCAGACTGCTGAGCCTGCTTTTCATTCTTCTTTTCTTCTGCCAATTAACTCGCCTCCTATGAATCATAGTAATGCCGATAAAAGTCCAAGAGGCGCTTGGCCAGCTCCTGACGAAAGGCATTTACCAAGCCGATCGTCCGGGAGTACGGCATCCGGGTCGGCCCGAGCACGGCAATGATTCCCTTGCCATACTGGTCAACATCATAGGTTGCCGTAATCAGACTGTAATTATCGAGCACCTTATCTTTTGAAATCTCGGATCCGATGCGAACGTTAACCCCGTCACCGGACTTGCCGGTATCGAGCAGGTGTGAAAGCTCATCATCATGATCCAACAGACGGTACATGGTCTGCAACGCCTGTGGGTCCCGGGTATTCGAGAAATCCAACAGGTTTAATCGGCCGCCGATAAAGAACTGCTCTCGAGCAGCCTTTGATACGACGTTGTCAAAGAGATCCAAAAAGCCATCCGCACTGTGCATATAGTGCATGACCCGTAATGGAATGTCATCATTCAACCGTCTCATAACATCGGCCAATGGCAATCCGACTAGCTGGTCGTTGATCATCCGGATCACGGCCTGCAAGGCATCGAGGTCAAGATTACGTGGCAAAGTAAATGCCTGACTCTCAACATCCCCGCTGTCCGTCACCAGAATAGCAATAACCTTGTGATTGCCGAGCGGTACAAGGCGAAAACCGCTGAGCCGGACATCTGCCTGCTCAGGCTTAAGGGTAAATGCCGTGTACGAGGTAAGATTTGATAAAATATCAGCCGAGTGCGAGATGATCTCATCAATCTTTTGAAAGCTAGTGCCCAATGAGTTCTGAATAACAACAAGGTCGTTGTCCGTCACCGCCTTTGGGTCCAGGAGGTGGTCAACGTAGTAACGGTAACCCTTCTTGGAAGGAAGACGGCCTGATGAGGAGTGCTCCTTTAATATCAAGCCCGCCTTCTCCAGAACGGCCATCTCGTTACGCACCGTCGCAGAACTCACCTTAAATGGTAGTTCCTCCGCCAGGTGCCGTGACCCCACTGGTTGACCAGTCGACGTGTATTGACGTACAATCGCTTGCAGGATCTTGTTTTGACGCTGTGTTAGCATTTTTATCACTTCCCCTTTTAGCACTCTGTAGGGTCAAGTGCTAAACACACTGTATAATATACCAATCAGGGCCTTAAAAGTCAAGAAATGTCAAAATAATTATTAAAATAAATTGCAAGGAGATTTTTTAACAATGAATAACGATGATCATCGCTATATTCAGCCCCATAACGCGAAGGAGGCCATGGAGGTCATCCAGCGGCTCTTCAATAAATACCGCAACGCCCCGCTGACGAACGAGCTGCTCGCCTACCACAACAACCTGGTTTACCGGCTACAATCAGACATCAAGGAAGTCGCTCAGAAGGAGGGCAATCCCGACCGGCTCAAGGAGATCGATCAAATGACCGACATCATGCGGTCCTGGACTAACCTCAGGCTGACCGGCCACCCCTTCAATGGCAAGATGCGTCACTTCCGCCTGATCACGGACGATGGTTCCAAGTTCAAGCGCCGGGTCCACAAGATCCACCAGGGTGGCAGCCACCGCGCAAGTCGGCATTAATATTATTACTAAATCAAATACGCCTACCCAGCAGGAAACTCTGAGTAGGCTTATTTTCATATTGTTATTATGCTAAATCAATCAACCGTTGCCGCAATGTCTCAACAACATCCCCGACCAATACCGGCTTGAACTTCCGTGAGAAGATCCCTAAAAACTTCAGCAATGGCACGTTACGCGTCATCTTGTCCTTGCGTCCGGCGCCGTACACCAGGGTCGGTTCAACGTAGGCCAACGGGACCGAACTCTCCTGAAGGTACACGATAAGTTCCTTTTTCACCGTGGTAAACTTCTTCGGCCCCAAGATTCCACCGATGAAGCCCATTGCTTTGGCATGCCGTTCTTCCGCCACGGCCCGCATCACGTGAGCGGGCTGCTGGTTCAGCTTTGCAAATTCCTGCGGGTCATCGCTCGGTGCCCCCACAAAATCCACGATGTAGTCAATCGTGTCTGGGATCGCTGCTAGGACGGCCTGCTCATCAGTCACGTCAGCTTTAATATTAATAACATGACTATCCGTCAGCTGATTATGCCCCGACCGCGAGAGAACATAGAACTGGCAATCACGATCATGTTTTAACCAGTCTTGGGTGAAGTTGCGGCCCAGGTATCCATTGCCGCCCAGTAAAACAATCTT
Organism: uncultured Lactobacillus sp.; assembly: GCA_945873395.1. Taxonomy (GTDB): domain Bacteria; phylum Bacillota; class Bacilli; order Lactobacillales; family Lactobacillaceae; genus Limosilactobacillus. Next base: position 8,175 of record CAMCCW010000042.1, read on the forward strand.
TTTCATCTTTGTTTCCTCCACTTATCAGTTTATTTTTCCCATTGTATGTAACTGTAACGACGGATACAATTTATAATAACAGCTAAATTGTGCAATAAAAGGAGGAGAAACATGTAATGGCAGCTTCTAAGAACGATTTGCGTTGGCGGCGAACCCACGAGCAGATCAAGCTAGGCTTCATCAGGGAGCTCAGCCGACAATCATCCGAGCAATTAACAATCAGCTCACTAATCAAGGCTGCGGGCATTAGTCGCCGCGCCTTCTACATGCACTATGCAGATAAGTACGACCTACGCACCCAGCTCGAGGACGGACTCATCCAGCAGTTGGAGACCGCTTTTGAGAAAGATCACGAGCACTTCCTGCAAGATCTTAAAAATCAGCAGGCCCTCTGGCAACAATATACGGTCCTCCTCACCAACGTCCTCACCCTCATCAACCAAGAAAGGCAGCTTTTCCGCGCCTTACTCTCCGCCAACGGAGACGCCCATTTCATCCAGCGGCTCCGGGAACTGGTGGCTGAGGAGATCGACACCCGAGTGGCCCTATACCACGCCCACTTCACCGATCAGCTTCCCCGCCAGTATGCACTGGTGATGATCGTCGACGGGCTCATCGGCCTGATCCTGGCATGGCTGAATAATCCCCATCCGGAGAGTGTCGAGCATTTCTCCCAGATTCTGACGGCCAGCCAGCTGATCGCACCCTTGAACCTGCTGGAGGAGGACTAGCTATCTTCTCATTTATCTTTGTTCATCAAATCACGATGAATTAACTACAAGCGAAAGAGTCCCGTAAAAGCTAATAAGCCTACGGGACTCTTTTACTAATGTTTGACTATTTTCATCTCAAATCAAAATCCCTGCTCGAGCTGGTACAGGTCATTAAGAAAGCTGGCCACCACCTGCAGGTCTGCTGCCGAATACTTTGCCGTCAGCTTATCGATCAATTCTTTCTTGATCATCGCGTGCATCTGGTCGTGCACATGGGCCACTGTCTGACCGTCCGCCGTTAGGGAATAGTAGATCTTCTTTTTGTCATTCGGACGCTTTTCAGCGCTGATCAGGTTATATTGCAGGAGCTTCTTTGCGGCTCGGGTAACCCCGCCGCGGGTGACGTTGATCTTTTCAGCGATTTCAATTCCCGTCTGCGCACCTGTCTCTAGGGCCGACAGGGTATGGAAGGCAACGATGGACAGCTTGAGTACCACTGCACCCAACCGTTCATCACCCAGGTGGGCCTGGATCCACCGTTGCTCCTGTGAGCCATGGATGTTACCTTGCTGTGACCGTAATAATTCAATTGTCTGCCGAATGTTGGTGATGACATCAGTATTCATTTCTATCCCCATCCTTAACTTGCTAAGGCCATTATATCAGAAGACTTTGGCCATTGATTCCGCCTCAGCCATGGCATGATCAAGGATGGCGTCTCGCCGATCACGATGGGCATCGGCACCCTCAATAAATAGTTTTTCAACATCGGTTACCCCATAGAACTTCAACATGTTGGTCAGGTACAGGTCCCCAAGGTCCATTAAGGCTGAACTCTCCTTGCTCTTGATCCCAAAGGCCTTCTTAATCAGGAACTTGATGGTGCCCCACTTGCCGCCCTGATGATACTCACTGCCGGCGGCTTGAATGTGGATCGCTTTTTTGCCTTTTAATAAACCCACAGAACCTTGGGAGGTGTACTTGAAAGTCTTGTGAGCAACCGCCGTTAGGTCAAGGTACTGCTTCATCTCGGCTGGCAGAAAATGGTTGTACATCGGGTTGATGAAGACATACTTATCGGCATTGATAAATTCATTCAGCCATTCTTCATGCCGCTTCAGCAAGGCCTGTTCCTCCGCACTCATCTCTTCACCGAACTTCTGCTTTCGCCAAGCCTCCATGGTCAGGTCATTCAGTGGCGGCACACCCCCATCTGCGTACAGATCACGGATAATAACCTTGTCGTCAGGGTGAGTTGCCTTATAAGTATCGACAAACTTTTTACCCACGGCTAGTGAAAGGCTTTGCGAAGTATGTGGGTGGGCCTGAATTACTAATAATGTGGTCATAAAAATCATTCCTTTACGTTTTGTTGTTAAGCAACATTATTTGATATGTATTCTATCATGTTTATGTTGCTTGTCAACAATTTATCAAAAATAAGTTGAATCACTATTTCAAAACCTTGATCTAGAAATTTTAATGCACACTCCATAGAATATTGGAAATTGAACCGTATCAGATCAGTGCTTAAAATAATGGCAAAACTTACAGGAGGTCATAATCATGACTAAACAAATTAAAATTCATGTTTTTCACACCGGAACCGTCATTGTCGATAAGAACCTGCCATTTCACCATCCGGGCCAAGGTCCTCTCGCCTTTCTCGGCCTCAACCACTTCAGTAAGAAGGACAAAGTGGAGCTCCCCGTCTCCAGTTACCTGATTGAGCACCCCAATGGTCTTATCCTCATCGACACCGGCTGGAACACCGTCAACCGGAGTCGAATGGGACAATTACGAAATCTTAGTTTCCAATCCCCCGCCAACCAGGCCAAGCTTCCCGCCGGCCAGGCGATCAATGAACAGCTCAATCATCTTGGCATTCGACCACAAGGTCTCGACTATGTCCTGCTCAGTCACCTCCATTGCGACCACGCCGATGGACTCTCACTCGTCAGAGATGCCAAGAAGATTTTGGTAAGTGAGGAGGAATGGTACGGCGCCAACCATGATCACATTCATTACCTCCCCCACGAATGGAAAGGTGTGCCTATGCAAACATTCAAGCTGCAGAACACCGGTCTAGGAGCCTACGGACGCTCCTTCGACCTCTTCGGTGACGGCAGCATTCAAATGATCTGGGAACCCGGCCACAGTGTCGGCCTCTGTGCCACCAAGGTTCAGCTTCCAGGCCAAGATCAATATGTGATGTTGGCTGCTGATGGTGGTTATGCAGCTAAGTCCTGGCAGGATAATCTGACTCCGGGGCTTGTCATCGATCGCTTTGCCGCTCAAAAGTCCCTTGACTTCCTCAAGAAGACCGCCGATGACCCAAACTGTATTGAATGCCTTGCCAACCACGATCCCCATGTCCGTCCTCACACCATCACTTTAAAGTAGAAGTATGTAATTTTTGCATTATGATCTAGTGATAATAGGTATTTCAAATAAGCCTCCTCTTAGGCTATCATTTAGTTAAACGATAGCAAGGAGGAGTTAATAATGAATAAGCCATATATTATCTGTCACATGATGACCTCAGTTGACGGCCGAATTGACTGTGCAATGACTGCCCAATTGGCTGGTGAGCCGGAATACTATTCCACCCTGGACGCCTTGAACGCCCCCACACGAATCAGTGGTCGGGTTACGGCAGAGACTGAACTGACGGGCGGCGGCAAGTTTGTTCCTAAGAGTGACGAGCAGCTCAACAAGACGGACTTCACTAAGAACGCTGATGCCGACAGCTACAATATCGTAGTTGACACCAAGGGAACTCTGCGCTGGAGTAGGGAAAACGGTAGCAGTTTTCCTCACCTCATTATCACCAGCGAACAGGTGACTAAGAATTACCTCGATTACCTCAATGAACAGGGCATCTCATGGATCGCCACTGGTGAAAAGCACGTCGACCTTAAGCACGCCATGGAGATTCTAGCCGACGAATTTAACGTTGAACGCCTGGCAATTGTCGGTGGTGGTAAAATCAACGGTGGTTTCCTTGATGCAGGCTTAATTGACGAGATCAGTATCCTGATCGGGGCTGGTGCCGATGGTCGCAGCAACCAGCCGAGTCTGTTTGACGGTCGGCCAGAAAGTCGGCGGCCTATCGCATTGAAACTGAAGGATGTTAAGAGTTATGACGACGGAGCTGTTTGGCTGCGCTACCTAGTTAAATAATTCATATTGAAGAACTACAAAAAAGATCCACGGTAACTTTCGAGCTATGACGTGTACCCCCAGAGTTGGAAATCAACTCTGGGGGTATTTCTATGACTAAAA
>CAMCCW010000043.1 GCA_945873395.1 uncultured Lactobacillus sp.
ACGCCCCGGTTCCATAGGAAAGCATCATCAGCCCAATCCGACCGACAATTGCGGCTCGTTCCACCAGGTTGGCCTCACTTGCAGGTGTGAAATTATCATTGGTAAAGAAATCCTGCCACGGAATAGCCATGTGGTGTTTTGCGGATAGGTGCCGCGCCGGTTCGAATTCCGACATCAGTTCATCGTCTTTGCTCATGACTCTTAAAGTCCCCCAAAATCAATTAATCAAGTTTGTCAAAATATCATTAATTATTATACGACCCCTGTCAATGGCTACCCTAATTTTCCACATGCAACTTGCGCAAGCGGTCAATGAAGTCCTGCTCATCGGGACTTAGGACGTAGCCTTCCCGGGTCGCTACCGAAATGTAAAAACGTTCCGGCAACGGATCGGTGATCTCGACGAACTTGATCCCGGGTTCGTTATTAGCAACGGCGTCCCTCGCCATCAGACTGATCCCAATATTTTGCCGAACCAATTCCTTGATCCAGGAAATATCTGGGATCCGGTACATGGCAACGGTCGGTTTAATCTGGGCGTAGGTACAGTAAGCACGAAAAGCCGCCTGGTGAACATACTGCTGGTCAAAGCTAATGAATCGTTCCCCCGCTAGTTCCTTAAAGCTTACCTGTTCCCGCTTAGCCAGGGGATTACTGGTACTGACGATGACCCCGAAACGCCGACCCGAGATCAGGTCCGCATATACCCCGGGTTCATTAATCGGAGCGGTCGAACCCAACAGGGCAATATCGATCTTGCCGTTCCGGACCTGACTCAGCAATTCGTGCGATCCTACTGAGGTGATCTTCAGCCGCGATAAAAGGTCCTTGGAAAACTCGCTGACAATCTTTGAAATGTAGAGGCGGCCGATGATCGGCGGCATCCCGAAACAAATCTGCTTCTGGTTAGCCCGCCGGATCTCCTTATGGGTCAGTTCAATCTTCTCATTGATCAATTGGGCATTCGCATAAAGCAGGCGACCACTGCGGGTGATCATCTCATCGCGGTGAACCCGATCTTTGCGGACCAACTGGGCCCCAAATTCGCGCTCGAGCCGTTGAATCGCCTGGGTAATGGTGGGTTGGGACACCTGGAATTGCTTGGCAACCTGGGTGTAGTTCTTAAACTTAACCAGGGCGACAAAATACTGTAGATCACGCGTGTTCATTTGCATTCCTCCATCGGCAGATTTTACTAACAGTAGATATTATAGCAATTAATCTGTTAGTAAAACAAAAAGAGCCTGACCAGCAATTAAATTTGCTAATCAGACTCGTTAATTTATTACCACATACCGATAACTTTCATCCAAAGACTGCCGATCCCTATCCAAACGACCAGGTAGAAGATCCCCAAGACGAAGTTCAGCGTCCACCACTTTGACTGTGGAACGTAACCAGAACCGAAGAGCACTGGTGCCGGTCCAGAAGCATAGTGGGTCGTGGATGCCATCAGGTTACCGAAGAACCCAAGTAAGAGGGCGGCCAGCATTGGTGGCACGTTTGCGGAGATGGCAACGGCTAAGAAAGCACTGTACATCGCCGTAACGTGGGCGGTTGAACTGGCGAACAGGTAGTGACTGTAGAAGTAGACGACGATCAGGATAATCAAGACGAGTACCCAGTTCATCCCGTGCAGTGAACTACCGATGGCCTTACTTAACCATGGGATGAAGCCCAGGCTGGTCAGTGAACCGGCCATCATAACCAGAACGGAGAACCAAGTCAGGGTGTTCCAAGCACCAGTTTCGTGAAGAACATCCTGCCAACTCAGAACCCCCGTCAGAAGCAAGAGTGCCAAGGCAATGAAGGCGGCCAGCGTAGCGTCAATACCGATGAAGCTCCCGGTCATCCACAGGATCAAGGCCAGGATGAAGATCACGGCCATGATCTTTTCGGCCAGGCTCATTGGGCCCATTTCACTGAGCTCCTTTTCAGCCCATTGCTTAGCATTCGGCGTTTCTTTGATTTCAGGTGGGTACATCTTGTAGATCAACCATGGTACGACGATCAATGAAATGATCCCTGGTACCAGAGCGGCCAGGAACCAGCCCATCCAGGTAATGTCAACACCGCTGCCCTTAGCCAGGGTTTGAACCAGCGGGTTAGCAGCCATCGCGGTCATGAACATAGCCGCGGTGATCATATCACCATGGTATTCGGCGAAGATCAGGAATGAACCGATCTTCCGTTGGGTCCCATTCTTCGGGTCAGATCCAAATGATTGGGAAAGGGACTTGATGATTGGGTACAGTACCCCACCGGCACGGGCCGTGTTACTTGGCGTTGCCGGAGCCAGGATCAGGTCAACCCCGATCAGGGAGTAGGCCAGGCCCAGGGTCCGCTTACCAAAGGCCTTCACAAAGTTAAGGGCAATCCGCCGACCAAGGCCGGTCTTGATGAATCCCCGGGCGATGAAGAAGGCCATCGCGATCATCCAGATAGAAGCATTTCCGAAACCGACAATCGCCTTGTCCATTGGTACCGTCTTGGTAAGAACGGTTAAGGCAAAAGCGACAATTGAAACCCCACCGATTGGTAGTGGCCGGGTAATGCAGGCAATAATAGTGCCCACAAACAGGGCAAACATGTGCCAGCCGGCAACTGGTACGGCCGCCGGTTTAATTGGCGTCATCAGCCAGAGGATTAATCCCACGATGACTGGCAAGATGAAGCCACGATAGTTGACGTGTTCTAATTTTTTCATCTTTCAATAATTCCTCTTATGTCTCATCGTTGATAAATAATTGCAAGGCAAGGCGGCCGGAAGCTTCTCCGACCGCTAATGCCAATTACTTTTGTTTACGAACGTACAGGGTTACCTGTTGACCAGCTTGACGGCCAAAGACGATCGTCTCGGCGATAGAGTTACCACCGACCCGGTTGTTCCCGTGCAGACCACCAGCAACTTCACCGGCAGCGAACAGACCACGGATTACATCCCCGTTGCCGTCAAGAACTTGTGTCTTCGGCGTGATATGAATCCCACCCATAGTGTAGTGGATGGCTGGGGCGATATGGATAGCGAAGAAGCCAGGCTTTTCGATTCCACGATCCATCCCGGTTGTCCGACCGAATTCTTGGTCGTTGTGGCTTTCAACGGCTTTGTTCCAGGTCGTCACTGTCTGAGCCAGCGTCTCGGGGTCCATCTTCAACTTCTTAGCTAAGTCTTCAATGGTGTCACCGTGAACAACCAAACCAACCTTGTCGTAGAACTCGATGGCCTTGGCCCGGTCACGGATCCCTTGGTCAAAGATCAGGTAAGCACTGTGTTCTGGCAGGGCCGTGATGCTGTTGGAAACGATCTTCCGGGTGTTCAATTCGTTGACGAACCGCTTCCCCTGAGCGTTAACCAAAATGGCACCTTCACCACGAACAGCCTCACCAATCAGGTAAACGTGTGGGTGGTCTTGTTGAACCGTTGGGTGAACTTGAACCAGGTTCATCTGCATCAATTCGGCACCGACACTTTCCGCTAACTTCAAACCGTCACCAGTTGCCCCCGGTTGGTTAGTGGTCTTGTAGTCCTTGAGGTCTGGACGGAAGCGTTCGATGTATTCCTTAGAAGCACCAAAACCACCGGTAGCCAGGATAACAGCCTTGGCATCGATCGTCTTGATCAGGCCATTGGCGTTGATCTTAACCCCATTGATCCGGCCCTCGTCATCCTGCAGCAGGCTAGTAACCTTGGTGTTGTTGAATACCGGAATATCTTCCTTGGCAACAACGTCCAGCAGGCTCTTAACTAGGAAGCCACCGATTGGGGCCATGCTTGCTGGCCGGTGAGTCCGCTTCTTGGACATCCCACCAGTAACGGTGATGTCGTCAAGCTTGATTCCGTGGTCAGCCAACCAATCAATTGCGGGTGCCGTGTGGTAGACGAAGTAGCCCAGCATGTCCTTATCGTTCAGGCGGCCACCGTCCTTGTAGGTTTCACGGTAGAAGTCGGCCACGTTATCGATGACCCCGTGCTTCAGTTGCACGTTGGTCTCAGCGGCGTTCATTCCTGAGGAAGCCCGGTTAGTGTTTCCACCCAACTCTTCTTCCTTTTCAAATACGGCCACCTTTAATCCCAATTCGTGGGCTTGGATAGCAGCGGACAGACCGGTACCACCGGAACCAATGATGATGGCATCGTAACTGTCTTCCAGCTTACTTACAGATAATGGTTGAAATTTTTCTGCCATTATAATGCGCTCCTTTTTATTTGCTTAACCAGGCAAAGAGGCAGCCGATATGCGCCTGCCCCCTAATTACCATTTAATTACTTGTCCTTGCGATCAGCGTTGGTCATCTTCAGCATGTCCATCCACTCATCGTATTGTTCTTCAGTAACCTTACCAGACTTAAGAGCAGCTTCCTTCAGCGTGCTACCAGCTTTATCTGCAGCTTGAGCGATCTTAGCGCTGTCGTGGTAGCCGATGTGTGGTGACAATGCCGTAACCGTCATCAGGGAGTTGTCAACTAGTTCAGCCATCCGCTTTTCGTTGACGGTCAGGCCCTTGACACAACGGTCAGTGAAGCCGGTGATCGTCCCCGTCAGCAGGTCGGCGGATTCAAGGAAGGCGTCGATCATGACCGGCTTGTAAACGTTCATTTCGAAGTTACCTTGGGATGATGCCATCGTAACTACGGTGTCGTTACCGAAGACCCGCAGTGCAGCCATCGTAACGGCTTCTGCTTGAGTTGGGTTAACCTTACCAGGCATGATGGAAGAACCAGGTTCGTTAGCTGGAATGTTTAATTCATCGTAACCAGCCCGTGGACCAGAAGCGAGGAAACGAATGTCTTGGGCAATCTTGAACATATCAGCAGCCAAGGTCTTCAGGGCACCGTGGACAACGTTTAAGCCGGAGTGGTTAGCCAAGCCGTAGAACTTGTTGCTCTTGGCAGTCAGGTTCAGACCGTAAACGGCAGAAAGCTTTTCGGCGATCTTTTCTGGCATTCCTTCAGCGGCGTTCAGACCAGTACCAACGGCAGTACCACCGATAGCCAGTTCATTCAATGTTGGTTCAAGGGCCTTAATGTAGTTCAGGTCGTGCTCTAAGGCTGCAACGTAACCAGATACTTCTTGACCGAACGTCAATGGAACAGCATCTTGCAGGTGGGTCCGGCCGACCTTAACTGTCTTCCAGTACTTGTCCTGCTTGATCTTCAATTCATCGATCAGGTGTTGAACGGCTGGCTTCAGCTTGTTAACGGCTTCCAAAGCAACCACATTCATGGCTGTTGGGAAGGTATCGTTAGAACTTTGGCCCTTGTTAACATCGTCATTTGGCAGAATTTCAATGTCTGGGTTGATCTGGTGAGCCTTGTGAGCAACTACTTCGTTAGTGTTCATGTTGGTTTGGGTACCAGAACCAGTTTGGTAAACCTTCAGTGGGAAGTCCTTACGCAGGTCTTCGTCACTTAAGGCCAGCAATTCGTCGATGGCCTTAACAATCAGGTTACCCTTTTCATCAGAGATGGCCTTCGTTTCCATGTTAGCTTGGGCAGCAGCCTTCTTGATGTTCAGCAGAGCCCGGATGATTGCTAATGGCATGTATTGACCAGTTGGGAAGTTGTTACGACTACGCTCAGTCTGGGGACCCCACAGTGCATCAGCGGGAATCTTAACGGGACCTAACGTGTCTTCTTCAGTACGGTATTCTGTCATTTCTTGACGCCTCCAATGATGTAATTAAAAGTTGTTTTATTTGTGAAATGTTACACATCATTTACACCATTATCCTACCCCGGCGAGCCTAGCATAGTCAAACCTTTAGCATTCCATAAATTTCACTTATATCAAATAAGATGTAAGCCGTTGTAAAGGCGTTTTCATTCCGCTAACGCAATTTTTTCACAAGCTAGTAAACAAAAAAATCTCAAGAATTTATTAAATAAAATTCTTGAGATTTAGCGATTTTAAGATCAGAATCACAAACTTTTTAGACTGATCTGCTTATTTTGCTCATTCAACGGTACTTAATGGATTAGTACTTTGGTTCCCACTTAGCATCGGCAACCGCCTTCTTAGCATCGGTCATCGTCGTCAGCCCTTGGTCAATGGCAGACTGAGCGACCCGTTGCGCTACCCGTTGGGAGAATTCGGCTAACTTAGAGACTGGTGGCAAAACCGCAGCACCTGGCTGGTCTGGATCAACTAATCCACTTAAGGCGTGAGCAGCGGCAGCCAGCATATTATCATTCAACTGCTTAGCCTGAACCGCCAGGGCACCGAAACCAACTCCAGGGTAGATCAGGGCGTTATTGGCCTGACCAATCTGGTAGGTCACACCCTGGTAGGTAATGTCGGCAACCGGAATCCCCGTTGCTACCAAGGCCCGACCATCAGTCCACTTTAACAGGTCAGCGGCCTTTGCTTCTGCTAGCTTGGTTGGATTAGACAGTGGGAAGATTACTGGCCGGTCAGTGTGGGCAGCCATTTCCTTGACGACCGCCTCATCGAAGGTCCCTGGCTGAGTGGAGGTCCCAATCATCACAGTTGGGTGAACGGCCTTCACGACAGCCAGCAGGTTCGTCAGCTCGTCCGCATTGGCAAATTCACTCCGTTGACGGGTAAATGGCTTCTGCTTTTCCGTCAGACCCTCAGTGTCATCAAAGAGGAGCCCCTGCTTGTCAACCAGGTAGAAGTGCTTCTTGGCTTCTTCAGGGGTCAGTCCTTGCCGAACCAGTTCGTCATAGAGCATCTTGGCAATCCCCATCCCGGCAGTTCCGGCACCAAAAGTCAGGAAGGTCTGGTCAGTCAGCTTCTCCTTAGAGATGTTCATGGCTCCCAGTACTCCGGCCAAGGCAATGATTCCTGTCCCTTGAATATCATCATTGAAGGTTAGAATCTTGTCTTGGTATTTATCAAGGATCCGCGCTGCAGTTCCCCGACCAAAGTCTTCGAAGTGGAGCAGGCTCTTAGGGTAGAGTTTTTCCACTTCATCCACAAAGCGGTCGATGAAGTCGAAGTATTCTTGGCCCGTAATCCGCTGGTGGCGTTCACCAAGGTAGTTCGGGTCATCCAGCAGCTTTTGGTTGTCCGTCCCGGCATCGATGGAAACCGGGAGAACTTGGGATGGGTTAATTCCGGCCGCTGCCGTGTAGACCATCAACTTACCAACAGCGATGTCGACCCCGTCAACACCCCAGTCACCGATCCCGAGGATTCCCTGGGCATCCGTAACCACGATCAGGCGAATATCCCGGTCACCACTGACGTTAGCCAGGCTCTCCTTGATCTGTTCTGGATGCTTAACGGAAAGGTAGACGGCATCTTGAGGCCGTTGGTAACGCTCATTGTAGTTTTCGATTGATTCAGCGATCACTGGATCATACACAATTGGCATGAATTCCGTGATGTGTTGACCCATCAGGTAGAAGAAGAGGGTCCGGTTGGTGTTGAAGACTTCCATCAAGAAGTGGCGTTTCTCAATGTTGCTGGTCTTCGTTTCAAAGAGAGCGTAGGTTTCGGCTGCCTGTTCCTCAATCGTCTTAACCCGTGGTGGAAGGACCCCGACCAGTCCTAATTCTTCCCGTTCTGCCTGGGTGAATGCGGTCCCTTTGTTCTTGAAGGGGTCGTTCAAAATTGACATTGCCTTATTCATTAATAATCGTCTTCCTTTTCTTTTGATCGTCCCCATCATAATGACCGGATTATTCTATAGTCAAATTCATGCTATGATATAAATAAACTTAATGTGTACTATCCAAGCCATTGATACGAAGGGGTTAAAATGAAAATTAAAGATTTAGAATATTACCAACAGCTGATAAAAGATCAAAATTTTTCTAAGGTTGCCCAGCACTTTGGGGTCAGCCAGCCCACCATCACCATGGCGATCCAGCGTCTGGAGCAGGATTTTAATACCACCTTTTTCGTCCGTGACCACGTCCACCGGGAACTCCACGTCACTGCCACTGGCCGGCAATTCGCTAACCACGTCGACTTGATATTAAACGAGCTCCAGATCGCCAAGAAGGAAATCGACCGCGCCAACTCCACCAAGATCCGCTTCGGCCTACCGCCAATTATCGGTAACTACTACTTTCCACCGCTGACGCCCCGCCTAATGCGCCACCAGCTGATGCCGGACCTTGAGACCTATGAACATGGTTCCAAGGAAATACTGAAGATGCTCCAACACGGCGACCTCGATATGGCCCTGCTTGGCTCCCTATCGCCGCTCAAGGAGGCACGCTTGCAGGCCCAGGAGCTAGCCCGTTTCCCCTTCCAGGTCATCGTCGGTGCCAACCATCCCCTAGCTAAGAAGTCCACGGCGGATTTTGCCAGCCTGCGGGATGAACAGTTCATCATCCCCGCCACCGAATTTTTCCATGACCAAGCCTTCAAGCAAATGTGTCGCCGGGCCCACTTCCGGCCACACATCCTCTACCGGACAGCCGATATCCACGTCATCAAGGCGATGGTCAGTGAGAACCTCGGGATCACCTTCCTGACAAGTCTCGCGGTGGAAAATGGGGATAAGCTCAAGCAGCTTCCCATCAGCGGACCTGACCAACCAATCTTCCACCTCTCCGTGGCCATGCGTGAAACGGAGGAACTGACTCCCCGCAAGCAGGAGTTGTGGGACCTGCTCACCAACAACCGCTAACCCCAGACACAGCAAAAGCCGTCGCAAGTTTCCCCTGCGGCGGCTTAATTTGTTAATAACTATTCAATTGTAACCTTTTCCATCACAACGTCATCCTTTGGCTTATCCATCTGGTCACGTTCAACCTTACTGATAGCCTGAACGACATCCATCCCCTTGATCACTTGACCAAAGACCGTATGGCGATGGTCAAGCCATGGTGTTCCACCATTTTCCTTGTAATGGTCAATCACTTCTTGTGGATAACCGACCATCTTCATCTGGTCAATCATGTTGGCCGGAACGTGCTCATTAGAGACGATGAAGAACTGACTGCCGTTGGTGTTGGGACCAGCATTAGCCATTGAGAGGGCCCCGTTGAAGTTGAATAATTGCTCTGAGAACTCGTCCTCAAACGAGTGACCGTAGATACTCTCGCCCCCACGGCCAGTCCCTGTTGGGTCACCACCCTGGATCATGAAGTCCGGAATAACCCGGTGGAAAATTACCCCATCGTAGTAACCCTTCTTCGCCAGCTCGACGAAGTTCTTAACCGTCTTAGCGGCCAGCTTTTCGAAGAGCTGAACCTCAATTGTCCCCTGATTGGTCTTAATGATTGCTTTTGGTCCCTGAGCCTTTGCCAGGTCTAATTGTGGATAATCCATTTTCTTCCCTCATTTCAATTGTGATGCCATCTAGTATATCATCAGCTATTCATCATGGCTAATCCGTAATACGCAGGCACCCTTGATGTCACCGCGCTTGACATACTTCAGGGCCTCATCCGCCTTCTCAAATGGGTATTCATGAACCTCAGGACGAATATTCAGCCGATCAGCCAGGGTTAAGAACTCTTCGCCATCGCGCCGGGTATTACTCTCTACACTGGTGATCGTCTTCTCGTGGAAGAGGTGCTTCTGATAGTTCAAGGCTGGAACATCAGTCATATGGATTCCGGCCAGGGCCAGGGTCCCGCCTGGAACCAGGCTGGCCATTGCCGGCAGGACGATATCCCCAACTGGGGCAAAGATGATTGAAGAATCCAACGGTACATCAGAAAGATCATAGGCGCCATGAGCCGAGGCACAACCAAGCTGGAGGGCAAACTTCCGGGCATCAGCCCCCCGGGTGAAGACGTGAACCTCAATCCCCTGGGCCATGGCAATCTGCGCCGTAATATGGGCCGAGCCGCCAAACCCGTATAGACCGAGACGGCCACCAGCCGGAACGTTGGCCCGTTCAAAGGCCCGATAACCGATGATCCCAGCACAGAGCAATGGGGCGGCCTCCAGTGAATCAAACTTTTCGGGGATCCGGTAGGCAAAGCCCTCTGGCACCGTTACATATTCGGCGTACCCGCCATCGTGATCCCAACCGGTGTAGACGGAGTGAGGACAGAGGTTTTCGTGGCCGGACCGGCAGAACTTGCAGACTCCACAGGCGTGACGGAACCACGGGATCCCGATCCGTTCGCCCAGGCTAAAGCGTTGGGTCTCAGGTCCCTGGGCAACCACTTTACCGACAATTTCATGACCAGGTGTGACATGCTCCTTGTGGACGGGCAGGTCTCCCTCGGTGACGTGCAAGTCGGTGTGGCAAACCCCACAGGTTAAAACCTTGACCAGGACCTCGCCCCGGCCAGGAGTTGGTACGGGCTTCTCGACCATCTTGAGTGGTGCCCGATCACCATCAATTGGACCAGGAGTGGTAACTTCCCAGGCCCGCATTGTCTTTGGTAAATCATCAATTTGCGTTTCCATGTCTATCAGCCTCACTTAATTGAACTTACAACCTTATTGTAATCCTTTTCGTGAGTTTGTGAAGAAAACAACATTCAACTAACGGTAGTGCCTTCTAAGCTGTTCAGCCCGTTGCAACCAGTTTGTTTGTTCCTTATTGATATTAAGTGGACGGTCAATGGCGGGGTCATCTTTTGCTACATCGGTCAGTCCGGTAACCCCACCAATATCGTCGATGATGCCGCGACCACTACCAGCAAGTAACTTGGCAGGACCGGTTGCCCGTAACCGTGATTCAGTAGTAACCTTATCGATCTTGATCTTGAAATGCCAACTATCACCAAAGTCATAGGTTAAAAGGAGCTCATCACCGGTCTGATATTCCCCCAGCCAATGAGCTAGCAGGCTTTCTTGGACGCCAAGGCCGCTGTCAAAGATTGGTAACTGATAGGTATGCTCCTGGCTCTGGAGAGCAAAGAGATGCCTGCCCTTGGCCCCAAAGCTAGCCAGAATCAGATAGCACAGGACATCCAGACGAGTATCTCCACTGAGGTCGAATTGGCGCCACATTGCTGGCTGATAATCGTCCAGGGTCACCGTCAACTGGTAGCGTTGGCGACTGCGATGACGGGCCACCGTTAGGGCATCCCGCTGATCCTGAACCTGATTCTGAACGTTGCGCAGCAGACGATGGAAGTAGTAATCCTGATCAGTAGTAACCAGGTCATTAGCTCCCTGACTGATTGCCTGAACGAACTGGTCAAAGTCTGCTGCGGAGAAGAGTCGTTGGTAACGCATGAAACGGCCCAGCTCGCGCAAGGCAATACACTTATCACGCAACTGGGTGGTGGTTAGGCGCGTTGCCGTCGCCTCTTCATACTGGATCAGGTAGTTGTAGACCAGGGTGAGATCATCAAAGATCGTCTTCTCATAGCCGTCACAGAAGCTGAAGTAGTCATCTGCAGTGTCAATATCCCGATCAATGACTTGGTCGCTCTTCCCTCGGTTCTCCAGGTACTGCTGATAATCCTTAAGTAATCGCTCATCCACCGCGACGGCGTTCATCACGTCATTTAGTGAACTACTATGATAACGATAATTGCGGTTGTGCTCGTTCAGGTCCGGATGTGCTGGCAAGGAAAAGTTTTTCATCACATAGTTTGCGAAGAGCTCCAGAACCGGAATCGATTCATCTGTATCGGGATCGTACAGTTCGGTCTGGTTAGCAAGCTGAAGGGCCAATTCAACGTTGCTGGGGTGGCTGTCCCAATCGATCGTGGCGTTAGGACCAGTCAGAGCATTCTGATAGGTCTGCAGGTGCAACGGCGCCGAATCCGCTTGTTGGCTAGTAAAGCGGACATCCTGGAATTGGGCATCACGGACCATCCGAACCTTAGCGTGTGGAATGGGAACCCGTTCCATCAGACGCAGGAACTCCTGTTTGAAGGCCGTGATGAATGACCGGGAATCATTGAAACGTTGCGGATGGCGGACAATCACCGGTAGCGCCAGCAGGTTATTCATGATGATCATGAAGTCCCCACTGGTGCGGACTGACCATGCTTCTGGACTTGTCAGGCTCAAATCGTTAATCATCTGGGGATTAACGTGCAAGTTTTGAGCAACCGAGTTTTCAACGGTAATAATCACACTATCAGCTCCTCTTAAAATTAGTTTCCTAACATTAATTGTGACAGAGTTGGCGAGTGAACACAAACCGATATTTACAAATTTAAAGAATTCATTAAAATGAGGGTAATTAGCAATTTCCTAAATTTCAAGAATAAGTTAGCCACTGGACTCAAATAAATAATACTGA
>CAMCCW010000044.1 GCA_945873395.1 uncultured Lactobacillus sp.
TTTTCCTCCATTAGGATTCCTATTTCTTATGCAGTCTATTGTAAACCATAATTATCGTTTGTGCTACCAATTAAAATAATCTTAATTAGTAGCTAATTGCCCGTTGCCGGTCGGCATTCCAGTGCTGATAGAACTCACCAATGGTCATGCTTTCCTTCCGACCAGTCCACGGATTATTATAGAACAAATTGTTACTGTCAAAACCAGTTAATGCCAGAGCGTGGTTAACAAAACCATTGACGTTAGCAACCCACACAACCACCAGGTGGCCATTGATCAGGTGGTCCTTAATCGACTGCAGAGAAGCCCCCGTCATGATATCAGCGTGGCCGACATAGTGGCGAACAACCGGGGCAATCCCGGTTGGGAAGATCCACCAGCCGCTGTAGCTAAATGGATCCCCGACAAAGCCGTAGTCACCATTGTTACTCCGCGGCATCTCATTTGCCAGTTGAATTTTGTTGACGTTGTAGCCAGCATACCGCAGCATCATCGTTACCGCTGTTATTTCACAACCAGTTGGCAATTCTGGCAGCTGGCTGATGACCTCAGCGTTATTAAAAACAGCCACAATATTACCATTATCATCATAGGTAATGGTCTTATTCCCCGTCGTCTGGCGGCCAGAATAGATTGACACCCGCTGCGTGTAATCAACGTAGTTACTGTTACCGTCAGCTGAGGCTGCAAACCGGTGAATCAACGTGATGACCTTATGCATTACGCTGGTGTTTACCGGCACATTAACCTGGAAACCAGACTGGTTACTACCGCTGATCCACGAGTAGACGCGCTGAACATCGTTCCGGCTAAGCCCTTTCTCATTAATCAGCTGCCGACCAATCTCATGCCCCGAATTATCAAGGACAATAAGGTATTCATACGGCCGTCCCGCTGACTGCGTCGATGCGTGCCAACCACTAACTTGAATCGTATTACCATTAACATTGACCGAATCAAAGTTACCAACATTGGTTGCGTAATTCTGGCTATATTGATCAGTATAGTTGTTATTACCAGCTGAATCACCAGCGAAGCGGAAGATCAATTGAAGATTGCCACTCAGGTTGGCCAAGTTAGCTGGAATGTCAACGCTAAATCCACTATTCAGACTGTTGTAAACTCGTGGATAAACCTTGGCGACGTCACCACGCTGGGTGAAGTTGACCTTGGCTCGATTAACTTCCTTACCATTGTTCAGCAGGATGATATAGGCATTCCCGCGTCCAATCGCGTTATCACTAATCATCCAGCCCGAGACGTGCAGACCATCATTGCTTGGGGTTATAGAATCCACATAATAGTGGGCCTCGTTCAGGGTCGTCCCGTTTAACCAAATATCGGTATACTTGCTACCGTTATTATCACCATTCCCCTTCGCTGAGGTTGAATAGCGACTGACCAGGGAATAGCTATGGCCTGGGGTTAAGCGAACGTTTTCAAAGGTGTAACTGAAGCCTGAATTCCCTGCATTCTGAACAGTTGCATATACCCGAGCTACGTCTGGACGAACTTGATTAGCAACCTTAACAGAAGCCAGCTGCGTCTTACTCGTGTTATCAAAGAGAATCAGGAAGTGGTTAGGCTCAATGCTGGAATAACTTGTCGCATGCCAACCACTAACCGTCACTTTACCATCGCCGTTACTAATATCAAAACGATCAAGGTACCCCTGGTTACTCTTGTTCACCGGACTAAAGTTCTTAACGTTAAACCAGTAGTCAACGTGCTGACCCTCACCATTCTGGGCATTGCTATAACGCGAAATTACCCGCAAATCATGGGTGAGGTCAACGTTAGCCAAAGAGAAAGTGGTGTTAAAACCAGAATTCTGTGCATTAATAACCTGTGGATAAACTTTTGCCACATCCGGCCGGGCATTACCAACACGCTTCCGACCAAGCTCACGACCAGTAGTCTGGTCATAAAGGATTACGTAGTGATAAGCCTTCCCCAGGGCTTGGTTAGTAGCGTTCCAACCGGCCACGTTGAGTTGGTTGTTAGCAATACTGAAATTATCGAGACTAGCATAATTGTTCTTATCCAACTGAATTGGCTGCTGAGCCTCATAGTCAACGTGCTGGCCCTCACCATTCTGCGCATCGCTGTAACGTGAAATGACCTTTAATTGATCATTGACATCGTTGACATTGTTCCAGTTCATCTGCGTAAGGGTTGTTTGGTAACCAGACTGGTCAGCATTGGCCACCTGGGGATAAGCCTTAGCAACGTCATCACGCTGTTGATTTGTAGTTACCTGAGTCCGTCCCAGTTCCTTACCGGTTGTTTGGTCCACGGCAATCACATAACGATAAGGCTTACCAGCAGCCTGATTGGTAGCCTGCCAACCACTGACCGTCAGATCATTATTGTTGACCTGTGCGGAATCAACCCAACCATAGTTACCGTTATCCACCTGCTTCGGTGCTGCTGATTGCGTTGACGTATTTTCAGCTGCACTCTGACCTGGCTGAGCCGTTTGTGTGGTTTGAACTGGCTGCGTTTGGTCGGCATGTACTGGTTGTGCGCCACCAAGCAGCAGCCCCGTAGTCATCGCAAAAGTAGCAATGGCCGCGATACACCACTTTTTACCAGCCTTGTACAGCTTAAAATGCTTTTTCAAATCCATCCTATTTATCCTCCCGCTATAATAAAGACCACTTATTTACAAACAAATAAGTGGCCTTTAATTAAATTACTTTAAGCCATTCCGAATAATCGTAAGTGGGTTTAACCAAGTACCATTATTGTTGAATGAGTTTGCTAAAGCGATATTAAAGTTGTGTTGACGAGTAATACCGATGTGGACGTGAGAAGTATCCCGACGACCAATTACATCACCAGTACTGATTTGTTGACCGACATGAACATTAATGTCGTTACGGCTGGCGAAGGCTTCCTGGTAAACCGTCAGGTATTCCCCAGTATCAACCAGAACGTACCAGTCAAGGCCGGCGGTGTAACCGACCTGGACAACCTTACCACCGTGAATAGCATGAACTTGGGAACCAGGGTGGTCAACTGAACCAAAGTCTAGACCATCGTGGAAACCGTTCCGCCGGAATTGACCACCAGGGTTAACACCAAACAGTTGTGCACCACTAAAGTGACCTTCACCATCAGCTAGGAATGGCCATCCCCAGTTATCTTCTTCAACGGCAATCCCGTTTGAACCGAAGTCATATGTCTTACCAGCAACCGCGTGCTTACCAGTCAGCATTGCCCCATTGTTGCTTGGGTCAAAGTAGTAGTTATTGTTGTTAATCTTGACCCAGCCGGTTTGCTTAACACCACTTACTGGATCGTAGTAAACGGTAACTCCGTTTTCGTTCTGCATACCAGAGTTAACAGAAACCAGGTTAGAACGGTAGTCAACATAACTACCCTCACCATCAGCCCGGTTAGAGTAACGGTGAATCAACTGAACTGCCTTGTGCTGCATTGCTGGTGTAATGTTGATGGACGTACTGAAGCCAGACTGGGCACTGTTAACGAGCCATGGGTAAACCTTATTTACATCGTTCCGGGGTGCGTTACCATCGACCTTTTGCCGGGCCAGTTCATGGCCTTGTTGGTCAACAACAATAATGAATTGGTAAGGCTTACCAGCTTCCTGGGTGCTGGCATGCCAACCAGCAACTTGGATGGTGTTACCAGAGACAGTCGTATTATCAAAGGAACCGGCATTCGTAGCGTAATTGCCACTGTACTGGTCACTGTAATTACCATTACCATTGGCATCATCGGTAAACCGCATGATAACGGATAAGTTACCGGTTAAGCTATCAGGGTTAACATTTAAATTAGCACTGAAGCCACTCTTCCGGGAGTTGTAAACACCTGGGTAAACAGCGGCAACGTCCGGACGGTCTGTTAAGGTAACCTTAGTCCGGGCAACTTCCTTACCATTATCAAGCAGGATCAGGTAGGCGTTTGGGCGACTGATTGCCTGGTCGCTGGCCATCCAACCCGTGATGTGGAAACCTTGGTTACCATTAGCAGTAAATGAATCAATGCTGTAGTGAGCTTCGTTGAATTCAAGGTTGTTGAACCAGTAGTCAACATGGTGACCATTACCACCGTTACCATCAGCAGAAGTTGAGTAACGACTTACCAAAGAGTAAACGTGGCCTGGAATAATGGAGCTAGCATTGAAGCTGCCCGTGAAGCCAGACTGACCGGCAGTTTGAATAGCTGAAAAGGCCTTAGCAACGTCAGAACGGTTAGCTTCCGTTGCCTTCACTACCCCTGCCTGGCGCTTAGCAGTTTGGTCATATAAGATTAGGAAGTGGTTAGGGGCAATGGCAGATGCATCATCCGCATGCCAACCACTAACCGTTAATTGACCATTGCTGAAGTTAACACTGTCCAGGTGTCCCTGGTTATCACGATTTGCTGGTGCAAACCAGTAGTCAACGTGTTGGCCTTCACCATTAGCGGCATTGCTGTAGCGGCTGATGATCTGCAGCTTATCATTGGCATCAAAGCTGAGGGCCTTCAGGTTAAAGGTAACATCAAAGCCAGAATTTACCGCGTTGTTGATATTCCGGTAGGCGTTGGCAACGTCAGGGCGCTTGGTGTCGGCAGCGTTAACCAATTGCCGGCTGAGCTCCCGACCGGTGGTTTGATCATACAGAATGACGTAATGGTAATTCTTACCAGCAGCCTGGTTAGTGGCGTTCCAACCAGTAACCGTCAATTCGCCATCCTTATTAGTATGCATACTATCAAGGTGGGCATAGTTTCCTTGGTCAAAGGTGAATGCTGGGTACCAGAAGTCGACATTCTTTTCTTCACCGTTAGTAGCATCACTGTAACGGCTAATAACGCTAAAGGAATGACTCGTAAAGTCAGCATCGTTGGCAACATTCAACTTCAGGGTCGTGTTGAAACCAGAGTTTTCTGCATTGGTAGCGTCGGGGTGCGCCTTAGCGACGTCAGGACGGTCAATTCCCTGAACCAGTTGCCGACCCACTTCTTGCTTAGCAGTGTTATCGTAAGCAATTACGAAGTGGTATGGCTTGTCACTAGCTTGGTTAGTGGCTTGCCAACCACTAACGTTTAACTGGTTATCAGACAGACTAACGGAATCTAGGGAACCATAATTATTCTTTGGTTCCGCAGTGGCCTGCTGGGTCTGTTGATTACTTTGGTCCTGAGTAGCTGGGACAACATTATAATTCGTTTGTTCCTGTGCTTCAGAGGCATTTTCGTCAACGGCAACTCCGTTATGGGTATTAGCCATCTGTGGAGTAACGTTGGCCTGGCTCTGTTGAGTATCTTGGTCCTGTGGACGAATTTGTTTTGGTTGATTATTGTTAGTGTTTGCGTCAGCTGCAGCGTGGTTGTTGAACAAGAACAAGGCCCCACCACAGATCGTTAATGTTGAGAGAACTTTTGATTTTAAATGATTAGGGTTAAGAATAAGCTTTTCCTCCAAACAATAGTTGAAATCAAATCTTTAAAATAACTAAATTCTTTTTAACATTCTATATCATAATGTTTGTTTAAACCAGATGCAAATAAAGTTAAAAAGCGGGGAAGGCCTTGTCTTAGTAAGGCTTCCCCGCTTTTTGTAATTCTGTAGATAATTAAATTTAACCCAATTGTAATATTTATTCGATCGTTAATATGCACCCTCGCTCTTAAAGATACTGATGATGTTTTTAAACATGATCTCCGTATCAAAGCCCAGCGAAGCCTTATCGACATATTCCAATTCGACGTCACAGCGCTCCGGGTACGGGATGTTACTCCGTCCACTGGCCTGCCAGAGCCCCATTGCCCCGGGCTTAACTGACAAGAACTTGTCAACCCGGTTACCGTATTCCGCCAGTTCGGCCTTAACAACCGGCCGGGGCCCGATGATGCTCATCTCACCACGCAAGATATTTATAAACTGGGGAATCTCATCAATCGAGGTCTTCCGCAGCCACCGGCCCAGTCGGGTGATCCGAGGGTCTTCTTCCGGCTCCAGCTTATAATTGTTAGCAACATATTTAGCGTACAATTCTGGATCGTTCTCCAAGATAGCATCGGCATTGACCACCATCGAACGAAACTTATAGATCTTAAATGGCTTACCATGCCAGCCAATCCGGACCTGCTTAAAGAACAGTGGCCCCTTATTCTCGCCAAAGCGGCTCAGAATAAAGACCACCAGGAAAACGGGACTAAAGCAGACCAGAGCAATACTGGACAGGATAATGTCAAAGAACCTTTTCCAGAAAAGGTACATCTTCGATTGTTGAGTAATTTCTACCTTCTCTTCCATACTCCTATACCTTATTTCTTCTCTTTGATGATATAGATTGGCCGTCGCTTAGTCTGCATATAGATACGACCGATGTAGCGACCTACAATTCCTAAGCAAAGCAATTGGATACCGCCCAAGAGCAGCATAATGCAGACCAATGATGCCCAGCCATTCACACTGCTCCCTGGAACAACGAAGTGCCGAACGATTACGACGATCAAACCGATAATTGCAACCAGTGCCGACAAGCTTCCAATCCAGGTGGCCAGGGATAATGGGGCCTCCGAGAAATCAGTAATGCCGTCAAAGGCGTACTTAAATAGCTTCCAGGTTGACCAATCCGTCGTTCCAGCGACCCGCTCCACGTTTTTGTACGGCAGGTACTTTGTCTTAAAACCAACCCAGTTAAAGATTCCCTTTGAGAACCGGTTATACTCGGTTAACGAGAGGACGGCATCGACCATTTGCCGGGTCATCATGCGGTAGTCCCGCGCCCCCGAGACAATCTTGGTATCCGAGATCTTATTGATGACGTTGTAGAACTGATCACTCAGGAAAGACTTAAACTTAGCCTCACCCTTGCGATCCGTCCGCCGCATCCCCACGCAGTCATACTCACCGCTCGAAATTTCCTGATACATAACCGGTAAGTACTCTGGTGGATCCTGGAGGTCAGCATCCATGACAACAACATAGTCACCAGTAGCTGCCTGGAGGCCAGCATAGAGCCCGGCCTCCTTACCAAAGTTACGAGAAAAGGATACGTAGTGAACGCGATCTGGTTTAGCTTGATGGAGCTTACGCATTTCTTCCAACGAATGATCAGTTGAGCCATCGTTAATAAACCAGTATTCGATCTCCAGGGGCATCTTTTGCACAACCTTTTCTACCGCCGGATAGAAAAGGGGGATTGATTCCTGCTCATTATAGCACGGAACAACAACTGATAACTTTGGCATTATAACACCTCGCTAATTAATGTTCACCATGACCGGTGACCTTCCGCTTCAAGAACTTAGCGATCTTAAGCGGCCAGTTCTGTTTCTCTAAGAAGACCCGATTGACTTCCACCGTCTTGTATTCTGGGTGGGTATTCAGCCAGGTGTCCAGCAAGAGTTCACTCAAGAAACCAAAGACCCGTTGTTCATAAGGGGTGTAGTCAGAGTAATCAACCTGCTGCTCGACTTTACCTAACACATCAAACAGCCACTGACAGTACTCATCTAATGGCTTCTTTTTCATGATCATCATGTTGAAGTAGTGGGCACTGGTCTGCTTCATCACCTGCTCAAATGCTGGAAAGTATTCTGGATAGTCGTCCTTCAGTACCTGGCGAGTAATCTCCAGTGGTGCGTGTTCATGCACATGCAGGTAGTGAGACTCGTTGGTCTCAATGTAATAATGACGCTTCTTCGGTAGAATCACATCGGCATCCTGGAAAAGCTGTTCAACCTGCTCCTGGTTGAGGATGGTCGATAGGTCCTTCGAATGCCCTAGCGTCAGGTAGCGCCGGTAATGAACTAATCCCAGTGCGTCAACGTCCAGGTTCTTCCATCCCCAGTAAAGGGCGGTCAGTTCATTATAGTGCGGATTCTTAGCGGAGATATTATCCCCGGTATTGTCGCCTTGAAAAGTATGGTTCACCGTCGGATGGATCTCCTTGCCGACAAAGACTGGCAGGTACATTGGATCATCCGGCATCCGATAGTTTTTATGAACGGCAACTAATATTTTTACTTTCAAGATAGTAAACTCCTGTTTTTTAGTAAAATACAATCAAACTAAATAATACCAATAATTCACCTATTAGGAAAGGCCTTCTTGTCGCTGGTCCAGCCATTTCTGCACCTGATCAAGGTCAAAACCGCGGCGAAACATCCCCTGCTTGAAGTGTTGCACCCGGTCTCGGCCAGTATAACGCCGGTATCTTCGCCAGAGCTTTTCGGCGGTCTTTTCCAGCAGTTCTTCCTGTTCGTCAGGGTCTTCCTGCGGAGTTACCTGCTCACGAATCTGATCAAAAATCCCGCTCGCGTATCACTTGGTCAGTAGTCCCTGCCGGACCTTCTGCTCCTGCCGCATCAGTGGTTGATTATGGTAGCGGCGGAAGAGCTTCTCCGCCAATTTGCTAGCATTAGCTTGTTGTTGCTCCGGGGTAAATTGCGCCAGAGCATCATCAATATCATTTTCACCAATCTTCTTCATCCGCAGGTATTGCCGGATCACGCCTGGTCCCTTCAAACTGGTGATCATCGCCGTCCGCACGTAACTAGCGGCATATTCGTGGTCATCCACCAGATGTTGTTCACGCAATTTCTGCAAGATCGGCCCAATGAACTGTTCCGGCGTTTCCAGGTCATGGAGTTTCTTGACAATGTCACTTTCCGTCCGCAGCTGGTGGGCCAGATAGTCCAGCATTTTCGAATAGGCCTGGGCCTGTTGGTCAGCGGTGGTGATTGCAGCTACCTGCTGTTTATCCAACTCCAGTCCTTTCATCAGGCGAAATTTGATCAGCACACTTTCGGCCACTGGAAAGGCGTATTGGCCATCAAGATAAACATTATAACGGCCCCGTCGCTTCTGGGCTTCAATCTTTGTTATTTTCCCCAATTTTAATTTCTCCTTTACATCGACCCTCTCTAATCGTCTGTATAAGTGTAAGCAGTGGCCGCTACTTATCAAATACCAACGATAAAAGGAGTGCTCAACATGAGTATGGAACGTCAATTCAAGTCTGCAAAGCTACAAGTCACGATGGTCGGTGACCAACATCCCAAGGGGGTCAACCACCTCTTCAACAATGTTAGTCAGCAACTCAGTAATGACCAAATTACCAGCTTGACGGAAGCGGTCGCCCTGTTGACCAACGAAAAGTGTGTTGGTGTCAACATCATCGTCACTGATCACGTCGCCCTCGACTAAGCAAAGGAAGGTAAATCAACATGAAATCACTCAACCTTACATTCAAGACTAACAAGGGTAAAAAGCATTTGCTCAAGCTCGGCTATGCCAACAGCAATCTCGATGCCAAGACCGTTCGTCAAGCAATGGACCTAATCGTCGCAGCTAACCTCTTTGAAAAAGGTGATGAACAGTTATGCGTTATGCCACTAGCCGCGAAGTACGTCGATACGGTTGATACCGTATTGTTTAACGATGCCGTCGAAAAGTAATAACTAATAAAGTGAGCAGTAGCCGACCTGGTTACTGCTCCTTTTTATTATGCCGATTGTCACCCAACTGCCAGAAGTGTTCACGCTCCCGCAATTCACCCTCATGGGCCTCTTGGAGAGTGGCATTAAGGACCGCCCCCAGCATAATGACGTAACCGGAAAAATCCAACCAAACCATCATAGCGATGAAGGCCCCAATTGTCCGGTACGAGATCACACTGTGCCGGAAGATTAATGTATAGAACGAGAAGATCCGCGATAAGGCCATCCAGAGCAGTGCCGCCACAAAGGCCCCCACCACGGCGTAACGCAGGCGGACCTTGGCGTTAGGGACAAAGTAATAAAGAAGGGAAAGCGCAATGAAGAGCACCCCAAAAGTCACCGGCCACCGCCAGGAGTTAAAGATGTAGATATATTTCCGCTGGAAGCCGAAAATCGGCTGAATACTCTTTAGAACCTGTTCACCCAGCCCGTACAAGAGGACGATCACGAAGATAATTCCCACTACGACAATCATCCAGATGAATGAAATCACCCGATTGCTGACGGGGTTTTGGTTCCGGGCTACCCCATATGTCAGGTTGACACTGCGTTGAAAGGCCGCAATCCCCTGACTGGTCGACCAAAGGGCAATCAGGGCACCGGTCGTCAGCAGTCCCCCGCTACCCCGCTGCAGAAAATCATAAATCAGCGGTTGGAGGAAGCTGTAGACGGCAACGGGAACTGCCGTTTGTAGGTAGCTTAAGACAGTCTTGGCATCGAGTCCCACCATTGGCAGGAGGTTCCCGATCACCAAGACGGCGGGAAAGATAGACAACAGGGTATAGTAAGCTAGTACTGCTGCTGAACTAGAAAGCTGTGCCATCTGGAAGTGCTCCATCAGCAGCATAATAAACCTCTTCATTTTTCCCGGCTCTTCTGTCATAACTACCCTCCCAAGATATAGGGCTATTATACCAGACCAATAGTAAAAAATAAGACCCGCTAGCAAATTGTTAGCGAGCCTTAACATAAGAACATCTTTAATTACTTTACTAATCTTGAACCTTGTTCTTCTTGGCAGAAACCTGGTAGAAGATCAAGGCAACAATTGCGAAGAAGATTGGACCGGCGATTGTCCAGAAGGCGGTTTGCCAGTCGTGTTCCAGCATTGGTTGAACGAAGGTGAAGACAATCCCGATGATCAGGATGATTTCAACGAACCATACCAAGACATTAGTCCAGAAACGATTCTTGAAGACAACGAACGGACGATCAATGTCTTTCTTAGCCTTGAAGAATGGGAAGGCCCCAACTAAGAACAGGTATGGGAAACAAGTTGAAACATTGGCCATATCAGTCAGGATCGTGTAGAACTTTTGGGCAGCGGAGCCACCGAAGGCCACCAGGAAGATGATGATGGAAACAATGGTTACTTGCAGCCACATAGCATTGGCAGGCATCCCGGCCTTGTTCAGCTTAGTCAGTTTCTTTGGCCAAAGTTCTGGGTTGGAACCCAGGATGAAGGCCTTGATTGGTGAGTACATCAGAACGAAGAGGGCACCCAAGAAACCAAGGGCCTGAGCGAAGGCCACGATCCGGGTCATTACTTCACCCCAGATCAGGGCAGTTGCATGAGAACAACCGAAGGCTAAGCCAAGCTTTTCACCCAGAATGTTGAAGAGAACATAAGTAGCATTCCCCAAGTTCGTGGAACCCTTAGCGAAGTCATGGTTGTAGTTAGCAAACCAACCAGCCATCAAGATCATGACAACGTAGGCCCCTATCGTAAAGATTGAGGCAATGATCAAGCCACGTGGGAATGTCTTTTCAGGGTCCTTCATACTATCAGTAACGGAACCCAGTGATTCCATCCCCCCGTAAGCGAAGATGGCGTAGACAACGAACGAAATAATAGCAATTGGCGTCTGGAACTGTGGGTTTGGCGAAATGATCAGGTCCCGAGCACCGTGGAATGGTTGCGCAATAGCACCCTTGTTAACGATTAAAATAATAATTGCTGCAATAACGTAAATGATGTTAACAATCACGGTAAAGATCCCACCAAGGGAACCTACCCGGGCAATCGCGGTCATTCCCCGTGAACTGAAGTAGGTGCAGACGATCATCAGGATGATCCCGAGAACCCCAATCAATTCAGTTGAGGTCAGGCCCATGAAGTGCCATTGTTGCGTCGTATCCTTACCGAAGATCAATGCGGAGAAAGTGATCCAAATCCGTGAAGCGGTGGAAACCATCCAGACAATCCAGG
>CAMCCW010000045.1 GCA_945873395.1 uncultured Lactobacillus sp.
AAGGCCAGCTAATTTTCATTATTTAAAGTGTCAACTTGACAGGGCACAGTACCATTAGCGGATCACAGAGCTTTTAATGTCTAGTATTGAGAGAGAATTTGGTCAACGGCTCCACCGTAGCTTTCACCGAAAAGGACTAGGTGCATGCAGAGGTAGTAGAAACGATACCATGGCAGGCGGCCATTGATTCCCGGTGTGAACGGGTATACGTCGGCGTAGGCACGGTAGAACGAATCGTTGAAGCCGCCAAAGACAGTTGTCATGGCTAGGTCAAATTCGCGATCGCCGTAGACGGCATCGGGATCGATAAGGTAGGGCTGGTCGTTGGCAAACATGAAATTACCAGCCCACAGGTCACCATGGAGTAGGCTCGGCTGAACTGCGTGTCCCTGGTAGTAGTCACTGAACTGGTGGACCATCTGGGTGAAGTGTTCCTGCCGCCACCGGTTCCACCGCCCACGATCGCTAGCAACCTGAACTTCAGGCAGGAGGCGCTGATTGATGTAGAAGTCTTTCCAGCTGTCATTCCAGGAATTATCCTTGACCAGGGCCTTGGTGCGGTGGTTGTCGATAAAGCCAAATTTACCGTTGGCGCTGTACTGCTGGTGCATGCGGGCAACGGCCTGGCCGAGGTCCGCCTGATTGCCGATGCTCTCGTCCAGCCAGTTCAGTACCAGGTAGGCGTTGCCGTTAATTTCACCGTTGTGGATGGGGGTCGGGGTATTGATGACCTTTCCGATTGCCTTCAGTCCGTTAATTTCGTGCTGAAAGTATTTCGCCGGTTGGTTGGGTTGGATCTTGATGAAGTAGGATTGCCCGTCCGCCTCGATGCGGTAGGACTCGTTGATATCGCCACCGCTGACTGGTTGAAAGCTTTCGAGCTGCTTAAACGGTAGCTGTTGGAACCATTGATGATTTAACGTACTCATATAAGCCACTCCTTTGGTTATTTATGTCAATTATAGCGACCGATCCCGACGGACGCAAAAACGGAAAATTAGGGGTAAGATATTGACATTCGGGGTGGGGACGAGTAAGGTAAAAATGAAAATTTGATATTCATAACCAGTAATAAAAGAATGCTCGGTACCTTCAAAGCACAAGCGAGTGGGGATGGTGGAAGCTCACATTGCGGAGGACCGATTGACCCTTTTTATGGTTGGACGTCTGTCCCGTCAGTTCGCTGACGTTATCATTGAGCTGATACCAAGGTGGTACCGTGCATTAGAGCACCCTTGTGGACGCAGGGGTGCTCTTTTATTATTTTATGGATAAAAAGGAGTACATAGGAATGAAGAGAACCAATTATTGTGGAGACACCAACGAAAACCTGATTGGTCAAGAGGTCGTCTTAAAGGGCTGGGTTGCCAAGCGGCGTAACCTCGGTGGCTTGATCTTTATTGACCTCTGGGACCGGGAAGGAATCGTTCAGCTGGTCTTCAATGAAAAGGAAAATCCGGAAGCCTTTAAGGTTGCTAATGCTGTCCGGAACCAGTATGTCCTGGAAGTTACTGGGAAGGTTCAACCACGGGCTGAAAAGGAAATCAACCCCGACATGAAGACGGGGAAGGTTGAAGTGGCCGTTGAGAAGGTTACTGTTCTGGCTCAGTCTGAGACTACTCCATTTGACATTACCGATGGGGTAGATGCCTCTGAAGATCTGCGGATGAAGTACCGTTATCTTGACCTGCGTCGACCAGAGATGATGAAGAAGCTGATGCTGCGGTCGAAGGTTACCCACGTCATTCACCGTTACTTTGAAAAGAATGGCTTCTTGGATGTTGAGACGCCTGATCTGACCCGGTCAACACCAGAAGGGGCCCGGGACTACATCGTGCCTTCACGGGTTTACCCTGGTCACTTCTACGCCCTGCCACAGTCACCACAACTGTTCAAGCAACTGCTGATGGCCGCTGGGGTCGACAAGTACTACCAGATCGCTAAGTGCTTCCGTGATGAGGACCTTCGTGGGGACCGGCAGCCAGAATTTACCCAGGTCGACACGGAAATGTCATTTGCAACGCCACAGGACATCCAGGACATGACTGAAGGCCTGATCAAGGACGTTATGAAGGAAGTTCTGGGCATCGATGTTAAGTTGCCATTCCCTCGAATGGAATGGCAGGATGCCATGGATAAGTACGGGACTGATAAGCCAGATACCCGCTTTGGCATGCTGATCCACGACCTGAATGATATCGTTAAGGATTCATCATTCAAGGTCTTCTCCGGAACGGTCGCTGATGGAAACTACGTCCGGGCCATCGCGGTTCCTGGCGGTGCTGACAAGTACTCCCGGAAGGACATCTCCAAGCTGGAAGATTATATCAAGCGTTACGGTGCCAAGGGCCTGGCCTGGGTTAAGGTAACGGACGATGGCTACAATGGTCCAGTTGCTAAGTTCCTTCAGGAAAAGGCGGACGCCATCAATAAAGAATTGGGTGCCAAGAGCGGTGACCTGATTCTCTTCGTTGCCGGCAGTTTCCACGTAGTCTGCGACTCACTGGGTTACCTGCGGCGGCACTTTGGTGAAGAACTCGGCTTGACTGATCCAAACCAATGGAACTATGTTTGGGTTGTTAACTGGCCAATGTTTGAATACGACGAAGGCTTTGGCAAGTGGATCGCGGCTCACCACCCATTCACCATGTTGAACCCTGAAGATCTTCACTACTTAGAAGATGGCGAGGACCCACACAAGGCCCACGCCCAGAGTTACGACATCGTTCTGAACGGTCAGGAAATCGGTGGCGGTTCTATCCGTATCCACGATCCAAAGGTTCAGGAGAAGGTTTTGAAGGCCCTGGGTTACACCAAGGAACGTGCCGAGGCCCGCTTCGGCTTCCTGCTCAAGGCCCTGACGCTGGGGATGCCGCCTGAAGGGGGACTGGCAATCGGTCTTGACCGGTGGGTAATGTTCCTGTCCCAGTCTGACAACATCCGTGACGTGATCGCCTTCCCAAAGAACTCCAAGGCTGTGGAACCACTGACGGCTGCACCAGGCAAGGTTAGCCAACAGCAGCTTGATGACCTGAAGATTGAGTTCGGCAAGGACGTCGACTACAAGCTGGATAAATAGTAATTAAGTTGAAAAGGATCTGGGTTCTTCCTAGATTCTTTTTTAGAAGGAGAATCAAAATGAAATTTGTCATTGCGCCTGATTCCTTTAAGGGGAGTCTGACCGCTAAGGAGGCCGCTAACGCTATGGCGACTGGGATTCGACGTGTTTTTCCCGATACCGACTACCGGTTAGTACCGATGGCGGATGGGGGGGAGGGAACTGTCCAGGCCCTGGTGGATGCAACCGGGGGCCAAATAATTCGCGTAACGGTCCATGATCCCTTTGATCAGCCTACTGTTGCCAGCTACGGCCTCTTGGGTGATGGGAAGACAGCGGTGATTGAGATGGCAGCCGCCAGTGGCCTGCAGTTCGTCAACGATCAGAATCGTAATCCGCTCGTGACCACGACTTACGGAACCGGTGAGTTGATTTTAGATGCCATCTCCCGGGACGTCGAGCAGATCATTATCGGCCTGGGTGGCAGTGCTACGGTGGATGGTGGTGCCGGGCTAGCCCAAGCTCTCGGGGTTCGGTTGCTGGATGATGCTGGACAGGAGCTTCCCCATGGCGGCGGGGCACTGGGTCGGCTAGCTAGGATTGATGTCAGTGGTCTGGAACCCGACCTATCACAGGTGAAAATTTTGTTAGCGTCTGACGTCACCAACCCGCTGACCGGTGAACAGGGAGCTGCCCGGGTCTTTGGTCCGCAGAAGGGGGCCACTTCCGAGATGGTTGCGCTCTTGGATAAGAACCTTAGTCACTTTGCGACGGTGGTAAAACGCGACTGCGGTTCATCACCAGCCGACGTCGCAGGTGCCGGAGCCGCTGGTGGCCTTGGCTTTGGCCTGCTCGCCTTCACGACTGCTGAAATTCACCGGGGAGTCGACTTGGTACTTCACTTTACGGATTTTGCCCACCAAGTAGCGGGTGCGGACTTTGTCTTTACTGGTGAAGGACGGATTGATTTTCAAACCCAATTTGGCAAGACGCCGCTCGGGGTATCCCGGATGGCTCGACAGGTCGTTCCTGGTGTGCCGGTGATTGCACTGGCGGGAAGTGTGGGACAAGGAGTTGTGGTCCTTAATAATGACTTTACCGCGATCTTTGCCACGCCAACCGGTGCTAAGGAACTTAGCCAGGCTGTGGCCGATGCGCCTGACGATATTGCTCAAACAGCCGAGAATGTTGCACGTTTAATTAAGTACTATCAGAAATAGCAAAAGCTCCAGAGCTGAATTGGATTCAACTCTGGAGCTTTTTTGTATATATTCATTCTGTTATTTTAGGATCTTCTTTAAGAATTCCTGGGCCCGTGGACTGGTGGGATGTGCAAAGAATTCGTCTGGTTGGGCGCTTTCCTGAATGTAGCCATCAGCCATGAACCAGATCTGGTCGGCCACTTCCTTAGCAAAGCCCATCTCGTGAGTGACCACCACCATGGTCATTCCTGATTCGGCCAGGTCCCGCATCACCTTTAGCACTTCGTCAACCATTTCCGGGTCGAGGGCACTGGTCGGTTCATCGAAAAGCATTACTTCCGGGTTCATCGCGAGGGCCCGGGCAATGGCCACCCGCTGCTTTTGACCCCCGGATAGCTGATCGGGATACTGGTCGGCTTTGTTAGCCAGGCCCACCTGGTCGAGCAACTTCATCGCGGTCTGCTTGGCGGCTTCTTCAGAGGTTCCCTTGACCTTAATGGGGGCAATCATGATGTTCTTGAGGACAGTCATGTTGGGGAAGAGGTTGAAGCTCTGGAAGACCATCCCCAGACGTTGCCGGATCTGGTCGAGCTTCTTATCATTTAAGCCCACCAGGTTTTGGCTTTCGAAGAGAACCTGTCCGCTGGATGGTTGCTCAAGGGCGTTGAGACAGCGGAGAAAGGTACTCTTCCCGGCACCAGATGGCCCGATCACGCAGATCACTTGTCCTTTATCGACGTGTTCGGTAATGTCTTTGAGGACCACATTATCCTTGAATTTCTTTTGGAGGTTTTTGACTTCAATTATCTTAGTGGACATGTTTCATCTTCCTTTCAAAGTGCAGCAGGATCCGGGAGAGGGTAAAGGTCAGGACAAAGTAGATCAGCATGGTGATGAAGAGCGGTAGAACCCCCTTATAGGTGGCTGATTGAACCAGTTGGGTCTGGTACATCAGCTCGCTGACTCCGATGACGGAGACCAGGGAACTATCCTTCAAGAGGGTGATTAGTTCGTTCCCCAGGGCTGGCCAAATGTTCTTGAGGGCTTGGGGCATGATGACTTCCTGGAAGGTAATCTTCTTACTCATCCCCAGACTCCGGGCTGCTTCGGTCTGGCCGAGTGGAATTGACTGGATCCCGGAACGGATGATTTCAGCAACGTAGGCTCCAGAGTTTAACGAGACGGCGATGATCCCGGCAACCAGGGCGGGCATGGATTGAATGATGGCCCCGATTCCGAAGTAGACAAACATGATCTGAACCATCATTGGGGTGCCCCGCAGAAATTCAATGTAGCAGACGGCAATTGAGTGGAGCAGCTTGTTCTTGGATAACCGCATCAGGGCGAAGAGGGTCCCGAGGATAAAACCAAGGATGACGGAAACGACCGTGATCAGCAGGGTGTATTCGATCCCCTTGGCAAAGTAACGCCAGTAGGAGAGGACGGTGTTTTTCTTCTTATAGGATTTCATGTACTGTGATGCTTGTGGAATCCACTTTTTGTTGACCAGGTCCTCATCGTTGACCTGCTTGATGGTCTTGTTGGCTGCGGCTTCTAGTGACTTGTCGCCCTTAGGGAAGGCCATGGCAATGTTGCCGGCCGTGGATGGCAGTTTGGAGTTGAAAGCATAGAGATTGGAGTTGTTGGCGGCGTAAGCTTTGGCGGTCGCCTCATCCATCAGGACGGCATCAACTTTATGTGACTGCAGACCGATTACCAGGTTGGACAGCTTGGCGAGGCCCTTGTTCTTGGTTCCGGGCATGCTCTTGTTGATCATGGTTGATTGGAGGGTGCCATTTTGGGCGCCAACGGTCTTACCCTTGAAGTCCTTGGCAGAAGAGAAACGATCCTTGTCGGCCTTGTTAATCAGGAAGTAGCTGTTTCCGGAATAGTAGGTATTGGAGAAGTCAACACTCTTCTTACGCTCGTTAGTAACGTTCATTCCGGAGATGATCACATCAATCTTGCCGGTTTCGAGGGCGACGAGCAGGGAATCAAAGTCCATGTTCTTAATTACCAGCTTGACACCTAGGTCCTTGGCAAACTTTTTAGCGAGGTCCACTTCAAAGCCGACGTATTCAGTCTTGCCGTTTTTCTTGGTAGTAAATTCGTAGGGAGGATAGTCGGCACTCATTCCGACAACCAAGGTTCCCTTTTGTTTAATCTTTTGTAGTGAATCATCCCTGGCCGCCTGGTTACTATTAGTTGATGAACTGACGGCACTGCTGGAACTGGATGAGGTCGCTGCCAAGGCTGTGCTTGGTAGCACCAGTGAGCAGAACAGGATGAATAACATGAATAATTGCTTGAGATGTTTCATAGTGTTGACTCCTTAATCTGAAATTTGTGATTGCTAGCAATATACACCAATATACATACTTATGCAATATAAAATAGAAAAGTAGCATAAACATACAAATGATGTGGAAGGGGTTTCGTTCAGGTAGGACGGGAAACTAGCGTGGGCTAAAACTATTTTTAATCATTATTTAGCATTCCTGATATATTCAAGGTGTGCTCCATGATGAATATTTATAGAAAGAAAAACGACCTGCAAAATAAGTGGAAATTTGTTAAAAGAATTATTGACATCGATGCCCTGATTAGGTACAATACTTTTTGTAGTGAAAAGGCGAAATTTCGTAGCCTTGTTACGTAACTTTAAGCTCGGAGGGAGGGAATCAACATGTCAAAAACAGTCGTTCGTAAGAATGAATCTTTAGACGACGCTCTTCGACGCTTTAAACGTTCAGTTTCACGTAACGGAACTTTGCAAGAATACCGTAAGCGTGAATTCTACGAAAAGCCTAGTGTACGACGGAAGTTGAAATCTGAAGCGGCACGGAAGCGCAAGAACAAGCGTGGTCGTCGTTACTAAAAATGTTTGCTCCTACCTTTTGTGGTGGGAGCTTTTTTCTTGACTGGAGGAGAAGATAATGAGTTTATTGAAGCAGTTACAAGCAGACATGATTACGGCAATGAAGAACCGGGACAAGGACACCTTGGCAGTTGTCCGGATGCTGAAGGCCTCAGTACAAAATGCCCAGATTGAAGGGGGCCACGACCTGACTCCTGATGAAGAAGTTGCTGTTATGTCACGTGAGTACAAGCAACGTAAGGAATCATTAGAAGAATTCCAGAAGGCGGGCCGGCAAGACCTGATCGATAAGACCAACAACGAATTAAAGGTTGTTGAAAAGTACATGCCAAAGCAGCTTTCTGCTGACGATGTTAAGAAGATCGTCACGGAAACTGTTCAACAGGTTGGCGCTGCCAGCATGAAGGACTTTGGTAAGGTCATGGGTGCTGTGATGCCAAAGGTCAAGGGTCAAGCAGATGGTAAGCTGGTCAACCAAACGGTTAAGGAAACCCTGAGTAACCTGTAATTTTATCTAAGCGGTCAGACTCGTTTTACTGCGAGCTGGCCGCTTTTTTGCTGATATACCATTTTTTGTTTAGAATCTGCTAAATAGCTTAATTATTGGCAAGATTATGATGATTTAGCATTGGTTTGTGCTAAAATAGAAACTAAATCATAATCTGGAGGTAGATATAGCGTGTGTACTTCAATTGTTTATAATGCTGGTGATGGTTATTTTGGCCGGAACCTTGATCTGGAGGTTTCCTTTGGCCAGGAAGTGGTGATTACTCCCCGGGATTACGCCTTCAATTTCCGCAAGATGCCGACGATGAACCACCACTACGCTATCATCGGGGTAGCGTTGGTTAAGGATAACTATCCGCTCTATTTTGATGGGGTTAA
The DNA here is from genome assembly GCA_945873395.1 of uncultured Lactobacillus sp. Lineage (GTDB taxonomy): Bacteria > Bacillota > Bacilli > Lactobacillales > Lactobacillaceae > Limosilactobacillus. The sequence goes on from CAMCCW010000045.1 coordinate 8,024, forward strand.
CGAAGAGGGGGTCGGGATGGCTGGCCTGAATTTCGATGGTCCAGCCCACTTCTTCCCGGTCGAAGATGATAAGGATAATATTTCACCATTTGAATTTATCCCGTATGTACTTGGCCAATGCAAGAATGTAGAAGAGGCTAAGCAGTTGATGGCTAACCTTAACCTGGTCAACATTAATTTCTCCGACCAACTTAAGCTGTCACCACTGCACTGGCTGATTGCGGATCGGTCCGGCAAGTCGATCGTGGTCGAATCAACCGCTACCGGTCTGCATGTTTACGATAACCCAGTGGGGGTACTGACTAATAATCCGGAATTCCCGCAACAGTTGACCAACCTGGCTAACTACCAGAGTGTTTCGCCAGCTGAGCCAACGAATACCCTAACCCCAGGAATTACGCTGAATAATTACAGTCGGGGGATCGGTTCCCACCTGCTGCCAGGCGGGATGGATTCTGAAAGCCGCTTTGTCAAAGAAACCTTTACTAAGATGCACGCACCAGCCGGGAAGAGTGAACGCGAGAACGTCACCAACTACTTCCAGACCCTTCATGCGGTTGATCAACAGAAGGGTCTGGATGAGGTTGCTCCAGATACCTTTGAGTACACGATCTATTCTGACGGGGTTAACTTGACAACCGGGACTCTGTACTACACGACCTATGAAAATAGTCAGATCAATGCGGTTGCTATGCGTAATGCTACCCTGAACAGTCGTGATCTGGTCGTCTATCCAATGCTCGACGACCAGGCAATTAACTACCAGAATTAATAAAAACTTTTGCCCGGTATGATGAACACTCAATGCTCGTCATGCCGGGCTTTTTCTATGCTTTTTCGTATGCAAAATAAATGTATATTTTGCATAAACCAGGTAAAATTTTAAATTATTATTGATTTTTATGCATTTAAAGCGTATATTCATAATCAATCTTAAAACAAACAAACGGAGGACGAGATAGATGACAAAAGAAAAAATTGTTTTAGCATACTCTGGTGGCCTTGATACTTCAGTGGCAATTGCCTGGCTGAAGAACAGGGGCTACGATGTGATTGCCTGCTGCATTGATGTCGGTGAAGGTCTTGACCTTGAAGCCATCAAGCAGAAAGGGGATGCAATCGGTGCCTGGAAGTCGGTGGTAATTGATGCCAAGCGCGACTTTGCGGAACAGTTCGTTTTGCCCGCTCTGCAGGCCCACGCCATGTATGAACAGAAGTACCCATTGGTATCCGCCCTGTCTCGTCCCCTGATTGTTCAGAAACTGGTGGCGGTGGCCAATAAGTATGGGGCCACCGCAATTGCCCATGGCTGTACCGGGAAGGGTAATGATCAGGTTCGTTTTGAAGCCGGGATTCATGCCCTGGCCCCTGACATGAAGATCGAGGATCCAATTCGTGACTGGCACTGGTCACGGGAGGAAGAGATCCAGTACGCTAAGGATAATGGTATTCCGGTTCCGATCACCAAGGCGAGTCCATACTCAATCGATGAAAACCTTTGGGGACGGGCCAACGAATGTGGGATCCTGGAAGAGCCATGGGTAGCCGCTCCAGCTGATGCCTATGCCCGGACTAAGGCAATCGCCGATACTCCCGACACCCCAACCACATTGGAAATCTCGTTTGAAGAAGGGGTCCCAACGGCTATCAACGGTGAAAAGCAACCACTGGACCAACTGATCATGAATCTTGACAAAATTGCTGGTGAAAACGGGGTCGGCCGGATCGACCATGTTGAAAACCGGTTGGTCGGCATTAAGTCCCGTGAAATCTACGAATGCCCGGCGGCTACTGTTCTGCTGGCGGCTCACAAGGATTTAGAAGACCTGACCCAGGAGCGGGAGGTTGCTCACTTCAAGCCGATCGTGGAGCAGAAGATGAGCGAGCTCATCTACAATGGTCTCTGGTACTCACCACTGATGAAGGCAATGGTGGCCTTCATCGACCAAACACAAACCGTCGTCAACGGGGTCGTCCGGGTCAAGCTATTTAAGGGGAACGTAATCTGCGAAGGGCGGAAGTCACCAAACTCCCTCTACGATAAGAACCTGGCAACTTACACGGCGGCCGATGAGTTTGATCAGGAAGCTGCAACTGGTTTCATCAAGCTCTGGGAACTGCCGGATAAGGTTTATGCGCAGGTCCAACAAAACCAGCAGCAAAAGGCTAAGGAGGTCAAGGATGCCAATTAAAAAGATGTGGGGTGGCCGTTTTGAAGCCGCGGGTGACCAGCTCGTCGACACGTTTGGGGCCTCTATCGGCTTTGACCAGGCAATGGCTAAGGAAGATATCATGGGCTCACTGGCGCATGTGAAGATGCTGAAGGCCCCTAAGATCCTGTCAGCGACGGACGCCGATCAGATTATTGCGGGGCTCGAAAAACTGGCGAAGCGGTTGGCTGACGAGGGCCTTCCCTTTACGGTTGAAAATGAAGATATTCATATGAATATTGAAGCCTTGCTGACGGAGGAAATCGGTCCCGTTGCGGGGAAACTGCACACGGCCCGGAGTCGGAACGATCAGGTGGCCACTGACCTCCACCTCTACGTTAAGGAACGCCTTCCCAAAATCGTGGACTTGTTGGTGAATCTTCAGGCGGCATTAGTCGAGCAGGCAGCCGCCAACGTGGAGACGGTAATGCCCGGCTACACGCATATGCAGCACGCCCAGCCGATTTCATATGGCCACTACCTGATGGCCTACTTCCAAATGTTTCAACGGGACGTGGAGCGTTTCCAATTCAATATGAAACATACGGATATTTCACCCCTGGGGGCCGCAGCCCTGGCGGGGACAACCTTCCCAATTGACCGTGAACTGAGTGCCAATCTTCTAGGCTTTGCCGCTCCCTATGCCAATTCGTTGGACGCGGTCTCGGACCGGGACTTTGCCCTGGAATTTTTGAACAATGCTAGTATCCTGATGGTTCACCTTTCCCGGTTATGCGAAGAGTTGATCTACTGGTGTAGTTACGAGTTCGGCTATATTGAATTAGCGGACCAGTATGCAACAGGGAGTTCGATCATGCCGCAGAAGAAAAATCCGGATATGGCGGAACTGATCCGGGGAAAGACAGGTCGGATCTTTGGTGACTTAACAGGCCTGCTGACAGTGATGAAGGGGCTCCCACTGGCCTATAATAAGGATATGCAGGAAGACAAGGAAGGAATCTTTGATGCTGTCAAGACAATCGTCCCAAGTCTGAAGGTAATGACGGGGATGATCCAGACCCTCCATGTTAATAAGGAGCGGATGGAACACGCCACCCATAATGACTTTTCAAATGCCACAGAGCTTGCCGACTATCTGGCAACGAAGGGGATCCCCTTCCGGCAGGCTCACGAAATAGTCGGTGAACTGGTTCTGAAGGGGCTAAAGACCGGGACGAACCTCACCGATATTCCATTGGATCAGTACCAACAGATCAACCCGCAGATTACTGCCGATGTTTATGAAGTACTCAAACCACACGTTGCGGTTGCCCGCCGCCATTCACTAGGTGGCACCGGCTTTGACCAAGTAAAAAAGCAGATTGCGGCCGCCAAAAAGATAATTCTAAATTTCAAGAATAAGTTAGCCACTGGACTCAAATAAATAATACTGA
>CAMCCW010000046.1 GCA_945873395.1 uncultured Lactobacillus sp.
CCTAGGACTGACACTTTTATTATTTCAAGTGTCAACCCTAAGGGGTATTGTACGTCCCGTCCGGCTTTTATGAAATTCATTTTAGTTAAATGCAGCGATCATCCGGTCAAGCAATTCGATATCCGTCTTGCGTGAGTAGATGTCCATGATCTCGAAGATCTGTGGAGCAGAAGTTGCCCCAGTGAAGGCCAGGTTCAATGGGAAGTAGAGGTACCGGCCCTTGATGCCAGTTTCCTTACCGACTTCCTTGATGGCTTGGCTATAGTCGAGGTCGTCGCCACCGTTGACCAGCTTTTCCTTCAGGCCCTTCAAAACAGCGAGCACGTCGTCATTGTTGAAGTCTTCGTTGTCAACCAGTTGGTCGTAGTTGTAGTGTTCATCCAGATCATTGTAGTAGCTCCAAGCGTATTCCATCACTTCGAGCAGCTTGTTAACATCCCGTTGGTGAACGTGGATCGTCTTCTTGATGATATCACGAAGGTCATCTTCAGGGATGCTTTGCAGGCGCTTAGCTTCCTCGGTCTCGCCTTCCTTGACCAGTTCCATCGTCCGGTCAGTCAGTTCATCGACAGACATCTGCTTGATGTATTGGGCGTTCATCCAGTCAAGCTTCTTTTGGTCGAAGTAAGCTGGGGCCTTGGACATCCGGTCAGGGTCGTAAACCTTGATCAGTTCATCCTTGGAGTAGATTTCACGCTCGCCCTTTGGTGACCAGCCCAGGAATGCGATGAAGTTGAAGATAGCTTCGTGAAGGTAACCGTGCCGCTTGTATTCACTGATAAACTGCAGGGTATCCTTGTCCCGCTTACTCAACTTCTTCCGGGTCTTCGGGTTGAAGATCAATGGAATGTGGCAGAAGGTTGGGTGTTCCCAGCCAAGAGCTTCGTAGATTGCAATCTGCTTTGGCGTGTTAGAAATATGGTCGGCACCACGCAGAACATGGGTAATATCCATGGAGTGGTCGTCAACAACTACGGCAAAGTTGTAGGTTGGCATCCCGTCACTCTTCTCAATGATGAAGTCTCCACCAAGGTTGTCAGAGTTGAAGGAAACATGACCCCGAGCAATGTCATCCCATTCGTAGTCATGGTTCTTGGGGAAGTGGAAACGAATGGTTGGCTTCAAGCCCTTAGCTTCGGCAGCCTTTTGGTCCTCTTCACTCCGACCGTACCAACGACCATCGTAGTGCGGAGCTTCCTTGTTGGCACGCTGACGTTCCCGCATTTCCTGCAGTTCTTCTTCAGTCGTGTAGTCCTTGTAGGCAATCCCCTTGTCCAACAGTTCTTGGATGTACTTGTGGTAGATTCCCTTGGCGTTCCGTTCACTCTGCCGGTATGGTGCGTACTTTGGGTTTGGCTTGTTTGGCCCTTCATCCCAGTCGATTCCTAACCAGTGCAGGTTTTCCCGCTGACTGGCTTCACCGTCTTTAACGTTCCGCTTCGTGTCGGTATCTTCAATCCGCAGTACCATCGTACCGTTGAAGTGCCGTGCAAATAAGTAGTTAAACAATGCTGATTGGGCATTTCCAATATGCAGGAAACCAGTTGGACTTGGTGCATACCGAACTCTGACCTTTTGATCCATGTTATCTCGATTCTCCTTTAGTAACTAATTAACAGCAAAAAGCCGCTATTACAACAAGTATAATTGTATCTGAATGTTGGCATTTGTCAATTGAGAGCAATAAAAAGCTGAAAAGCAGCTTGGGAGCCACTTTCCGAGCTTTTTAATAATCATGATTCAATTGAATTAGTACTTCTTCATGTATTGTTGCCGTTCCCAGTCGGATACGTGCTGACGGTAACCGTCGTATTCCCGCGTCTTGGCTTCCATGAAGCTCTTGTAGAGGTGTTCACCCATGGAGCCCTTGATTACATCATCGGCTGCCAGGTCCTTCAGGGCGTTATGCAGGGTGTCAGGCAGGTTAACGATCCCCTTTTCCTGACGTTCTGCCAGGCTCATCTGGTAGATGTTTTCGTCGATGTTGTGAACCGGTGGCAGGTCATTGCGCAGGCCATCCAGACCAGCCTCCAGGACACTGGCAATGGCCAGGTATGGGTTAGCAGATGGGTCAGCTGACCGCAGTTCCAACCGGGTACCCATGCCCCGGTCATTTGGAATCCGAACCAGTGGTGACCGGTTAGAAGTCGACCAAGCAACGTAAACTGGTGCTTCGTAACCAGGAACCAACCGCTTGTAGGAGTTAACGATTGGGTCACAGATAGCGGTGAAACTCCGGGCGTGCTTCATCAGGCCACCCAGGAAGTGGTAAGCAGTCTGGGAAAGCTGGTTCTTATCATCCTTGTCGTAGAAGGCGTTGTGGCCGTCTTGGTCAAACAGGGACATGTTCAGGTGCATCCCAGACCCGTTGATCCCAGACAGTGGCTTTGGCATGAAGGTAGCGTGAAGGCCATACTTCTTAGCGATGGTCTTAACAATCAGCTTAAAGGTCTGAATGTTGTCGGCAGCCTCTAAGGCATCGGCATACTTGAAGTCAACTTCGTGTTGGCCAGGGGCAACTTCGTGGTGTGCTGCTTCAACATCGAAGCCCATCTTTTCCAGAGCCAGGACAATGTCACGCCGACAGTCTTCACCCCGATCAGCAGGTTCCATGTCAAAGTAGTTTTCCTGGTCGTTAACCTTGGTCGTTGGGTTACCATTTTCATCAAGCTTGAAAAGGAAGAATTCTGGTTCTGGTCCAATGTTGAAGTCCTTGAAGCCGAGGGCCCGCATATCCTTCAGAACCCGCTTCAGGTTGTTCCGCGGGTCACCAGAGAATGGAGTCCCGTCGGTGTTGTGAACACTGCAGATGACCCGAGCCACCTTACCGTGCTCTGCCCCCCATGGGAAGATCAACCAGGTGGACATGTCTGGGTACAGGTACATGTCACTCTCTTCGATCCGGACAAAGCCATCGATTGATGAACCATCAAACATGATCTTGTTATCCAGCAGCTTATCCAATTGACTTACTGGCAGATCAACACTCTTGATCGTCCCCAGCAAGTCGGTGAACATTACCCGCAAGAAACGAATGTCTTCATCTTTCACCATTTGACGAACTTCATCTTTTGTATATTCTCGCTTAGCCATTAAATTTCATTCCCTTTCAATAAAAAGCCAGTTACGCTAAAGCATGATGGCAACCATGGTCTTAACTTTATTAAGTCATCCCAGTAACAGTGATAACCGAACAATTACCTTTGGCATAGACCAATAAGTACTAAATGTTCGTAAAATCAGTCCACAACTACCTTTTCAATACGTTTTTAAGGATACCAATCCACCCTGAACAAGTCAATTGATATCGTAATTTTAAGATAATTAAAATCTTTTGGACCAATCAGCTTTATTTAATTAACCATGACTGGACCAATTTGTTAATTTGTTCAGGCTGATTTTTACCACTTACTAAGTCAAACCAGTGAACATCCATCTTGTTGCGAAACCAGGTTAGCTGCCGCTTAGCATAGTGGCGTGAATCCTGCTTAACCTTACGCACGGCCGTAGCCAGATCAATTTCCCCAGCAAAGTACGGGAAGAACTCATGGTAGCCAATTCCTTTCCCTGCTGGCAGGTTGGCACCGTCATGGTCGTACAACCAGCGGGCCTCATCCAGCAGCCCTTCCTTCATCATCAGGTCGACCCGCCGATTGATCCGGTCGTACAGGGCAGGCCGGTCGGTGGTCAAGCCAATCAATAAGAAGTCGTTAGCACTCTTTTGGTGGGGCTGGTCGGAGAAGCGACGCCCGGTTTTCTCAATCACTTCCAGGGCTCGGATCACCCGGCGGAGGTTGCCCTTCTCAATGTGCTGTTCGGCTACCGGATCTAGTTCCGCCAGACGCTGACGAACATACGCTGCGCCCCGCTCCTCAGCTAGCTGTTGCCAGTGCTGGCGAATCTGCGCTGATTGACTGTCAAAGTGATCCTGTCCTAAAGTCAGGTTCTTAGTCAGAGTTTGCAAATAGAACCCCGTTCCCCCGACAAATAAGGGCAGGTGGTCGCGGCCAGCAATATCTTCGATCGCCTGCTCAGCCTGCTGCTTGAACATGGCGGCGGAGTAGCGCTCCTGAATATCACAGATGTCAATCAGGTGGTGGGGAACCCCCGCCATCTCGGCCGGGGTGATCTTGGCCGTCCCAATATCCAGGTGACGATAAACCTGCATCGAGTCACCTGAAATCACCTCACCATTGAAATGCTTGGCGAGGTCAATCGACAGGGCTGTTTTCCCCACCGCGGTTGGACCCACAATCGCAACTATCTTTGTCATTTTAATTTCTCCCACAATTCATAAATTATCGCAAAATTTACCGCAAATCACTGGTAAATCATACCTAAGTAAATCATAATAGAATTAACTAAAGAACTAAAGGGGGAACTGTGTTATGAAACAATTCACTAAGGGTGTTTTTATTGGTGCTGCATCAACCATTGCCGCATTAGCAAGTGGAGCCTTGGCATTCCACAAGAAGGTCATTAAGCCAGTTGAAGAACAAGAAGAAAAGTTCGACGAAAACCGGAAGGCTGCTATTCGGAAGGGTCGTTCCGCTCATCAAATCTAACACCGATTTACCAAAAAACAGGAGGCTGCACTTAGCCTCCTGTTTTTATTTTTTAGTACTTTGCCTTCTTGGTCTTACCATTCCAGCTGTTGTAACCACCCTTTAGGATGTACAACTTGTGGTAACCATGCTTACCGAGAAAGGCTGCCGCCTGGGTACTGATGGCCATCCCCTGGTCATACATATAGACAGGCAGGTCTGGCCGCAACTCACTGTATTGCTGCCGCAGGTAAATGTATGGCAGGTTCCGGGCACCGAGAATGTGGCCAGCCTTAAATTCATTCTCCTGACGCAGGTCGATTACCTGAGCCTTCCGGATTCCCTTTTGAAATTCAGCTTCGTCCAAGACAGTGGCGTAGTGATTACGCCGCCAGTATTGGAAAAGCCAGGTCAATAACCAAGCCAGCAAGAGAATAACGATAACAGTGTTGAAAATTAATAATCCTTGACTAACTCCTAAGATCACGATCAGTTCGCCTCACTACTATTAATCGTTAGCAAATTGACGAGCCAGTGAAGCCGCACCAATTACCCCGGCATCGTTACCGAGCTCAGCCAGCTTAAGTTGGGTAGAAGTCCGAACAGTTGGGAAGGCGTACTTTTCGAAGTTAGCCTTAACCCGCTTCAGCAGGAAGTCCCCAGCGGCAGAAACCCCACCACCGATAACAACAAATTCTGGGTTCAAGATGTTACTCAGGTTAGCACAAGCCAGACCCAGGTAGTGACAAACTTCGTCGACAACCTTGTTTGCCAGGTAGTCGTTTTCCTTAGCCAGATCAAAGACGATCTTAGAAGTGATCTCGTCACCGTTGTCGATCATGGCCTTCAGGCGGCTGTTACCCTCGTATTCTTCGGCCTTGTCTTGGGCAATGTGAACAACCCCGGTTGCAGAAGCGTATTGTTCCAGGCAACCACGGTTACCACAAGTACAGAGGTAGCCATCTGGTTGAACGATCATGTGGCCAACTTCACCACCGGCACCGACCAGACCGTGGATCAGCTTACCGTTGGCGATGATTCCACCACCAACACCAGTACCCAGGGTGATGAAGGCAACATCGTCACCTTCATTACCGGCACCCTTCCAGCGTTCACCAAGGCCAGCCACATTGGCATCGTTATCTAAGGCAAACTTCATGCCAGTACCTTCTTCAATGGCTTCCTTAACGTTTTGGGTCGTCTTCCAGTTCAGGTTGTAGGCACCGACAACGGTCCCCTTGTCACGGTCGATCGTCCCTGGGGTCCCCATTCCGATCCCGATGAATTGGTCCTTGTCCATCTTGTACAGGTCAAGGTGGTGGTTGATTGATTCAATGATGTCGGGGACAATGTGTGACCCTTCATCAAGGGTGTTCGTCCGAATTGACCACTTCTGTTGAATCTCACCATTTTCCGTCAAAATTGCAAACTTGATGGTCGTACCACCAAGATCAACACCAAATAACTTCTTGTTTGCCATAATAATTCCTTTCTTGGGGATTAATACAGTTTCCCCGTTTGTTCTCGTTTTAATTCTTCACGATGTTCCTTACGCAGGACAATCTTTGCCTTCATGTAGGTCGACTGATCTACGACCCCTGCTTGGTGAAGGTTATCCAGTTCAATCGCCATCAGTTCGATGTCATAGAGGCGCTTGCCGACATAGACAAAGATATTGAACTGCTTGAGCAACTGTTGAACATCATACAGCGTCCTAAATTCGCGTGGAATCATTGCCATTTTATCAGCTCACTTCCAAAATCAGGATTAAGATAGCGACTACCAACACTACAGCACTCAGCCACCGTTTACTCGTCGCTACCGGACCAATCTTGGGGGCGGCCACGACATAGGCCATCAGAAAACCGGCGAACAGGCCTCCAATGTGTCCGGCAAGGTCAATACCGGGAACCAGCAAATCAGTCCCGACATTTAACAGGACCAGGATCAGGAACTGGCGGCTGAGCTGACGAATTGCCAGATTATCCCGGAAAGATTCCCCCAGCATCAAAAAGGCCCCAAACAGGCCGAAGATCGCTGTGCTGGCACCGGCCGCTAAACTTCCGGATAACCAGTAAGCACTGCAGAGGTTACCGGCTATCGCACTGACAAAGTAAATGACCAGCATTCGCCAATGACCAAAGAGCTGCTCAATATAGAGGCCCAGAAAATACAGGGTCAAGCTATTGATCAGTAGGTGGGTAAAGCCGATATGGACAAAAACCGGGGTGATCAGGCGCCACCACTGTCCCGCCCGCAAGAGCTCCGGTTGCAGAGCTCCGAAACGAACCAGGACTGCCGGATTGGTTGAACCACCCGCCAAAGTCATTGCCAAATATACCAGAACCTGGATGACCACCAGGATAATGGTGACAGGTGCCAGAGACCACGTACTACGCGATCGCATCTGTTAGCACTCCGCCAAGGTCAAAACCTTAGCAATCTGCTGGTCATGCTCATCCGGTTGCCACTCGCCGTTATCAGCAAGCTGGGTCGGTAAAGCCAGTGCGATGGTATCGCCGTGGTACTTACTCAGGTAGCGGTCATAGTAGCCACCACCGAAGCCGAGCCGCTGCCCATCTTGGGTGAAGGCCACGCCAGGGACCACCATCAGGTCGATCTCGTCGGGACCAAATACCCGACCATCTGCCGGCTCGAGAATCCCAAAAGAGCTCTCCGCAAAGTTAGTGCTCTCCGTAATCTCGACGAACTCCATCTGCCGTTTAGGAAGGGTCCGGGGAACTACCACTGTCCGTCCTTCATGACGGGCGTGCAGTAGAATAGGGGCCGTGTCGATCTCAAACGACTGGCTAAGGGTCAACGCCACCGTTTTGGCGCGCATCCACTCTGGCTGGTTGAAAAGCATCGATGTTAAACGTTTCTCTTCGCTAAGACGTGTATTAAGATCTAACTGCTGTAGACGTGCAATGTACGCCTGCCGCAGCTCATTCTTGGAATACGCCATTATTCTCATATCTCCCCTTTATACAAAATGATAAACGGTTACAAGAATACATTATTACAGGTCCGCCTATTTTTTGCAAGCGTTTTTTCACTAGGTGAACCTATTCACAGCTTTTGCCCTCTTTGAAAATTAATTCACTTAGGACATAATTTGGCGTATAAAAAAACCAGCAAATGCTTAAGAGCAATTTACTGGTTTGATGAACTAAGTCAGAATTACTTAGTTTCGCGGTGTAATGTCACCTTGCGTTCCCGTGGGCAGTATTTCTTTAATTCAAGCCGGTCGGGATTGTGACGACGGTTCTTGCTAGTTAAGTAAGTCCGCTCGTGGCATGAAGTACATTCAAGGGTAATGTTGACACGCATGAGTTCTAACCTCCAAACTTTATTTGATCTTAATTGGTTATTTATCGTAACCCTAACTCGTACAACTATATCATTTATTAATTGGTTTGGCTAGTGATTTAGCAAAGTTTGTTAAGGAAATTACCTTGACAGTTGTCTTATTCACCGTCAGTAAAGCCCTTCGGGGACTGAACCATCTTCCAGTAAGCCTGGAAAATCTGCTTGGTCATCGTCAGGTTAGCTTCACCATCACTGTTCGTACAACCAGGAATAGCTAAGGCAACTACAACCTGTGGATCGTTGGATGGTGCAAAGCCGGCAAAACTCAAGGTCGTCGTCTTATGACCCTCCGAAACCGTTTCGGCCGTCCCGGTCTTCCCGGAGATGGAAGGCTTAACACTGGCCAATGGCTTACCGGTAATGTAAGTATTAGAACCATGAACCACTTGGTAAAGTCCTTGGTGAACCACGTCAAAGTATGACTTTGGTGCCGGGATTACCTGTTGAACCTGTGGCTGGGTCGTGTACTCAACTGGCCCCAGCTTACCATTGCTTCGGGTTCCCCGAATTTCCTTAACAATGTAAGGCCGCATCCGGTTACCACCGTTGGCAATGGTTGACATGTACTGGGCAAGCTGGATGGTGGTGTAACCATCGTAGTTCCCGTACGCCAAGTCCAGTGCCGAACCAATGTGCTTTAAGTCAGACGGACCAGTGTAACCGGTCGTCTCACCAGGCAGGTCAATCCCAGTCTTTTGGCCCAGGCCGAACATATTGAAGTAGTATCTTTCCTTGGCAAAGATACTTGGCTTCAGCGTCATTGGGGCGTTATCGTGGTAGTTCATTCCCCCCTCCTTCATGATCAGTTGCATCATGTAGGAGTTTGAGGAAACTTCTAGAGCCGTTGGGGCATTGACCGCCATATCGGCCGAACCACCGTGGTTAAACCAGGAACTCTTGGCAGAGATCCCTTCCACCTTAATTGGCCGATCGACCAGGGTATTGTTAGTAGGTGTAATAACCCCACTCATCAGGCCCCCCATCACCGTAGCAGGCTTGACAACGGAACCCATGGTGATTGGGTGGTTAATAGCCCCAATCTGGTCATCGGTCTGCTTACCGGTCTTCGGGTCCCGGTCAATTCCGGCCATCGCTAGAATTGCTCCAGTGTGCGGGTTCATAACCACTGCATATACCCCAGAGGAGTAGGCATTCCCTGAAGCAGCATAGTTGTCCTTCAGGATCTGCTGAACCCGCTGCTGGAACTTAGAATTAACCGTCAGCACCAGGTTGTCACCCTTCTTACCAGGGTACTTAACAACTTCCTTGGTAACATTATTACCATTCGTCGTGACCTCGGTCTGTGACTTAGAACCAGCTAACGTAGCCTGGTATTCCTTTTCGAGGTAACTCTGGCCCACGCTATCATTTCGGGAGTAACCCTGGGAAAGCAGGCTGTTAACCTCATCACTCGGCAACCCGGTGGTGGAAACTGTCCCGGTCAGACTCTGGACACTCTTGCCCTGCGGATAGTTCCGCGTCCAAGCGGTCCCAATCTTAACTCCGGGCATCTCGTTAAGGTGTTCACCAACCGCTGCAAGTTCACCAGCCGTAACCCCAGTTTCCTTAATGTAGGTCGTTGACAGTGAGTAAGCACCACTCATTGCCGCATAGATCCGGGCGTTGTTCTTCTGCTGACTGGTCAGGTGCCAAGCATCCGGGTGACTGTTCAGGTAGTCAAGAGCCTTATTGTACTTGTCATCATCGCTGTCATCACTACTGGTTTTAACGTGCTTGAGGACGCTGTGCAGACGTCCCTTATCAGCCAGGTAGTAATCCTCCTCATTCCGGTCAGTCAGACGGGAGTTCTTGTTCGTAACTGTCACGTACCGTCCTAAGCGATTAGCGATCTTATAAAGGTCGTCAGTCGTGACGTTAGAACCCTTCGTATAGGTAATGGCTTGGTGAGTCTGATTACCAACCATCACATTTCCCTGGGAATCATAAATCATCCCCCGCTGGACGTTATTGGTCTGAATCGAAGTATCTGAACGCTTAACCTCCGCTTTATACGCCGTCCCATTCAGGACCTGCAGATAAAAGAGCCGCGCCGTCAGTGCCAGCAACAGGATGCCGACAATCCACAGCAGGAAGTTCAGCCGAAACGGAATTACTGACTGTGCGCTACGCTTTTTCCGATTTTGCGAATTAAATAATCTTTTTATTCGATCAAAGACTTTCACAAGAACTTAATTCTCCTTCAATTGTAGTGACGATATTATTTTACCAAATTTTATTGTTGGGCGCAGAGGGCCCTTCCACTACTAACTTAAGAATAATACTCTTTATTTATGAAAAAATGAACACTTAAGTATCATGATTTACTTAAATTTAATTCTCCAACGACGACTTCTCGTGTAAGATCGTTATATAATATTCAGCAATACTTAATAAGGGAAGGAAAACTCGTTGTGAATCGCCAGAATTGGAAAAAGCAGCATGCATTGATATTGACTGGGAGCTTTCTAATCCCGGTCATCCTCATGGGAGCCTACTTTGCCTACCGTCAAATGGCTCCATTTGGCCCTAGCAGCCTCCTAACGGTTGACCTTGGCCAGCAATACGTCGACTTCTTCGCCTATTTTCGTAATATTATCCTCCACCACCCGGGCGCTCTCTTCTACTCGTTTAGCAAGGGACTGGGTGGAGAGATGTTGGGGACGAACGCCTACTATCTTTTTAGTCCCCTCAACTTGATTCTCCTCTTCTTCCCCGGTCAATGGTTGACCAGTGGCATAATGGTCCTCACCCTGGTCCGCTACGGGCTGGCGGGGATGGCCTTCGCCTGGTTACTACTCAGGACCCGGTTGCAGAGTGGTTTTCGGATCTGGGCTTTCAGCACCGCCTATGCCCTGAACGGTTGGATGATCGCCAATCAGCTCAACATGATCTGGCTCGACGCCTTGATCATCCTCCCGCTGATTATCTGGGGATTGCTCAAGCTCCTCCACGATGGTCGGCCAGGGACTTACATCACCTGGCTCGCCGTCATGATGATCGATAACTACTACATGGCCTGGATGATCTGCCTGTTCACGATCCTAGTTGTCCTCTGGCAGTTGCCAACGTTAGCTGACTGGCGGACCCGATTACGAGCAACTGGACGTTACCTTGCCAGTTCCGTTGCCAGTGCCGGTATTGCGGCAACCACCCTTCTACCGACTATCTACGCTCTGACCACCAGTAAGGGGACCTATACCGAAACCGCCATCAGTAGCAAATTAGAATACCAGCCACTTAAAATGCTCGGTAAGTTGGTTCCCGGTTCGTTTGACTTCAACCAGATGCCTAGTGGGCAACCCAATATCTATATTGGCATGTTACTCATGATTGGTACCGGCCTCTACTTCTTCAGCTCCCGGGTCAAGTGGTCACAGCGGCTAGTTGCCGGCTTGGTTACCATCTTCTTCATCCTGTCATTCTGCTACGAACCACTGGACCTCCTTTGGCACGCTGGACAGTTTCCGGTCTGGTACCCATACCGGTTCTCATTTATCTTTGCATTCTGGTGCATTCTCCTCGCAGCTCGCGTGCTGCAGCCATCCTACCAACTTCAATGGCCGGGAGCACTAACGATTTTGATAATCAGTGGGCTTGTTTTCTGGTTTGACTGGAGCCGTGGTTGGTTGAGCCGGAGTCACAGGA
>CAMCCW010000047.1 GCA_945873395.1 uncultured Lactobacillus sp.
TTTACGAGATTCCGTTGAACTTGCAAAAGCAGGGGATGGACCAACTGGTTGTTGATCACTTCGGCCTGGACGTTCCAGTTGCTGATATGCGGGACTGGACTAACATGGTTGACCACATCGAAAACGGCCTGACAAAGACGATCAAGATCGCCATGGTTGGTAAGTACACTGACCTCCAGGATGCCTACATCTCCGTTAACGAGGCGCTGCGGCACGCTGGTTACCCAGTTGATGCCAAGGTTAAGATCGACCACTTCAACGCTGAACACATCAATGAGGACAACGTGGCTGATACCCTGAAGGACTACGACGGGATCCTGGTTCCTGGTGGTTTCGGTAACCGGGGTGTTGAAGGAATGATCACCGCCATTAAGTACGCCCGTGAAAATGACGTTCCATACCTGGGAATCTGCCTGGGGATGCAAACGGCCTGCATCGAATTTGCGCGGGACGTGCTGGGCTACAAGGATGCTAACTCCACCGAGTTTGATCCAAACACTAAGCACAACATCATCGACCTGATGGCTGACCAGGAAGATGTTGAGAATATGGGTGGTACGCAACGCTTAGGGGCTTACCCATGCAAGCTGAAGGCGGGGACGGTTGCCGCTGCGGCATACGACAATCAGTCTATGATCAGTGAACGTCACCGTCACCGTTACGAATTCAACAATGCTTATCGTCAAGAAATGGAAGACCACGGTCTAGTTGTCTCTGGTGTCAACCCAGACCGGAACCTGGTTGAAGTGGTTGAACTGCCTGACAAGAAGTTCTTTGTGGCTGCTCAGTACCACCCAGAATTCAAGTCACGGCCAAACCACCCAGAAGGCCTCTTCAAGGCATTCATCAAGGCGGCTGTTGAAAATCATCAGGCATAATTTGGCTGTCTTTTACGGGCTCAAATTAGGGGCTGTGGTCAATCATTAGACTGACCACAGCCCCTAATCATTCCCCGGGAAATTATAATGATTCTAAGCGAAAGCGGTTGCGGATGGGCCTAAACTAAGATTAGATTAGACCGGGCTTTTAATTTCCTTAAGATTATTTAGAAAAGGTTGTAATTTAGTGAACATTTCATTATCATTACAGATGACTGTTTTATAACTAAAATAATCACTTACTAATTCAAATTAAAAACCTAAAAACCAATTAAGTATTTTAAGCGAGGAAACATAGAAATGAAAAGAATGATCATTCAAGGAGGAAACCGACTTTCGGGAGAAGTCACCATCGGCGGTGCTAAGAATAGTACCGTTGCCTTAATCCCAGCAGCAATCTTAGCCGACACACCAGTGCAATTTGATACCGTGCCGGATATCTTGGATGTTCACAATTTGATGATTATCTTAAAGTCGATGAACGTTAAGTCTAAGTTCAGTCACGGGGTCTTAGACATTGACCCAACCCAAATTGTGGAAGCCGAGTTGCCAAGCAAGGCAATTAAGAGTTTACGGGCATCCTACTACTTCATGGGTGCATTACTGGGTCGCTTTCACCGGGCAACCCTGACTTTCCCTGGTGGTGACAACATCGGACCACGGCCAATTGACCAGCACTTGAAGGCTTTTAAGGCAATGGGTGCTGAGGTTAGTGAAGAAGGCGAGACCGTCCACCTTGACGCTACCAAGAATGGGCTTCATGGTGCCCGGGTCTTCCTGGATATGGTATCTGTGGGGGCCACCATCAACGCTATTCTGGCTGCCGTACGAGCTGAAGGAACCACTATCATTGAAAACGCCGCCCGTGAGCCGGAGATTATTGACCTGGCTACCTTCTTAAACAACATGGGTGCCAAGGTCCGGGGTGTCGGAACCGGTACGATTCGGATTACCGGGGTTAATACTCTGCAGTCCATGAACACCCACACGATTATCGCTGACCGGATTGAGACGGGGACCTACCTGTCACTGGCAGCCGCCCTTGGTGACGGAATTATGATCCATAACGTGATTCCAGAGCACCTGGAGTCATTCACCAGTAAAATGATCGAAATGGGCGTTGACCTGCAGATCGATAGTGACAAGATCTATGTTCCAAAGGTCGGCCACCTCAAGGGAATCCACGTTAAGACCTTGCCATTCCCTGGTTTTGCAACCGACCTTCAGCAGCCGCTGACGCCATTACTCTCTTTGGCTGATGGGGACAGTACGATTGTGGACACGATCTACCCAAAGCGGGTTAAGCACGTCCCAGAACTTCAGAAGATGGGCATGAATATCGAGGCCCACGACGGGACGATCATCGTCAAGCATACTGACCACCTGCATGGTGCCAACGTTGAGGCCGGTGAAATCCGTGCCGGGGCCGCCCTGACCATTGCTGGTTTGATGGCTGATGGCACGACCGTGATCAACAACGCCGGTAACATCCTGCGGGGCTATGACCGGATCGTCTGGAAGCTGAACCGGCTGCACGCTAACGTTGCAATTGAGGACGATTCATCCGTAAAAATTGACTAAGCTGTTGCGTAGAAGTTCAATCCGTGTTATTCTGTTAAGGTTGATTATCTATGTTTCAGGCAATGATTCATGGCAAAAGGAGCGTATTAAATTATGAAACAAGGAATTCATCCAGATTACCATCCAGTAGTATTTGAAGACTCATCTACTGGTTACAAGTTCATTTCTGGTTCTACTGCTACTTCTAAGGAAACGATCAAGTGGGAAGACGGCAACGAATACCCACTGATCCGGGTTGAAGTTACTTCAGACTCACACCCATTCTACACTGGTAAGCAAAAGTTTACCCAAGCCGATGGTGCGGTCGACAAGTTCAACAAGAAGTACGGTCTCAAGTAATCACCATGATTACTTACCAAAGCGTCCTGCAATTGCGGGACGCTTTTTTGTGTTTAAACGGCCTGTTTTGGCGGTATAATCAGTGGGAAGAAATTCTCTAAAATGGGTGGTTAAATGCAGTCGAAAGTCGTTAATCTTCTTGTTCGTTTCAATCGCTGGTCGTTTATCCAGGCCGTCCGGCAGACCTTGGTAGTCCTTTTTCCGGTGACGTTGATTGGTTCGTTGGCCCGGTTAGTAGTCAAAAGCTTCCTGGATGCTAATGGTTTCTTTTATAACATCCTCGAAATTGATGTTTGGCTACCTTTGGTTTGGCTACGGACCCTGCAGTTTGTCTTTACCAGTGTTACCCAGATCTTTTTTAACCTTTTAGGAGTCCTGGCCTGTTTCGTCTGTGCCTACAATACAGCCCGTTTTTATCGTAAGGATGCTCAGATGGCAGGCGTTACCGGTGTCTTTGCCCTCCTGCTGGTGGCGTACCGCTACGGAAAAAATCCGCAGGTGCCGATTAACTTCCATATGGCCCTGCTCGGTGGGAAGAGCCTGCTTTTGGCCCTGTTAATTGGCTACGGTGTCGGTCAGCTTTACCGGTGGAAGGGACCCGATCAACTGGCCGTGAAGACGGTCACCTGGCTAAACGTGCGCCGGCAGGCCTTTGCCTCGCTATGGCCACTGTTGATTACCACCTTGTTGGCGATGCTGGTGTCGTTAGCAATTAATTCAGGAAGTTTTTATCGGGTCTACTCCCATACCTACACGACCCTAGCCGCTGCTGGCCAGGAACCAAGAAGCGTGTGGACAGTCCTTCTGCTCTCGCTAGCGTTGGCAACGATGGACTGGTTCGGCCTGGGGGTACCAAGTAGCTATAAGATGCCGCTGAACACAACCGCCTACATGGCCAATCTCAATTATGCCCTGGTCCATGGTAGTTCCTGGCACGTGCCCTATAAGTACCTTGGCAGCACCCTTTACAATTCTTTTGCTAACTTTGGCGGGGACGGGTTGGTCCTGGCATTGATCGTAGCAATCTTATTGTTCCCTGGCAATACGAGCCTGCACCGGGTAGCCCGCTGGTCGGCACTACCGACGATTTTCAACTTTGATTACAGCTCGCTGGTGGGGCTGCCGGTGATTCTCAATCCGGTCTTTTTACTGCCATTTATGTTTCTGCCGCTGGTCAATATTGCTATTGCGGCGGGAGTGACGGCTCTGGGCTTGATTCCGGCGACCCCATATCCGGTCCTACTGGGGACACCTGGTCCACTGATTGGCTTTTTAGCCACCAACGGGAACTGGGGAACCCTGGTCTTCACGATGCTGCTCTTATTCTTGGACATTATGATGTACATTCCCTTTGTCCGTTTGAACTTCCAGGTTGAGGCCCAGTTAGCTCCAGTCACACTAGGTGGTGAACGAGATGAGTAAAATAAGTAAACAAGTAACTCGCCATAGCCGCCGGGTTTTACTGGCCTTGGTGGTATTGATCGTTCTTCTGGCGATCCCCACCTACTTTTGGATGAAGGATGCCAATGCGAGTCTGGCTGCCCAGCGTAACTCCCGAATGTCGCCAGTAATCATGATTCCTGGGAGTTCGGCAACGATGAATCGCTTTAACCAACTGGTTGAGATATTGAATAAGCAGACGGATAAGAAACACAGCCTGTTACGACTCGAGGTTGAAAACAACGGCAAGATTAAGTCATCTGGCTGGATTAACCGGGGTGACCAGGAGCCAATCATTGTGGTTGGCTTTGAAAACAATCGAGATGGTTACCAGAACATCAAAAAACAAACCAAAATGTTTAACGCCGCGTTTGAATTGCTGAGTGATAAATACAACTTCAATAACTTTAAGGCCTTTGGGCACTCAAATGGGGGCTTGATTTGGACTCTGTGGTTAGAGAAATACTATCATCAGTACGCTGAGCAAATTACAATCAAACGGTTAATGACCCTGGGAACGCCGTATAACTTTGCCGAAACTTCGATCGACCAACCGACCCAGATGTTCAGTGATCTGGTTAAGGGACGGAAGAAGATCCCGAAGAACCTCGACGTCTATTCGGTTGCGGGAACGGAGAGTTATGATTCTGATGGCCTGGTCCCCGAACAGAGTGTGGAAGCCGGTAAGTATATTTACCAAAAACAGGTTAATCACTACACCACCATGACGGTGACCGGGAGCTCGGCCCAGCATTCCAGCTTGCCACAGAATAAGCAGATTGTGAACCTGATAAATCACTACCTGTTAGACAGTACTGAACCGAAACCTGATCCGACTAGTCCCGACAATGGTAGTAATTAGCCAGAGAGTGTATACTAGAGGACAACATTTACGTGAGGGGGATAAAAAGTCGTGAAAAGAAAGCAACATTCACGAGAATGGCTCCGCTGGGTAGCAGTCGTTGTTTTGCTGGTAATATCAGTATGCCTGATTTTTAACCAGCAGATTAAGGAACACCTGGTGGGGAGCTACCGACCGACGATTACTAAGCAGTCAATCAAACGTGATCAGCAAAAGAAGGCTACTTATAACTTCAGTGACGTCAAGGATCTGAACTTCCAGACGGTAGCTAAGGCCCGCGCTAAGAAGCAGCCAATCAATATTATCGGGGAAATCACCGTTCCCGATATCAACATGACGATTCCAATTGCCAATGGGGTTGATAATACGACCCTGGCCCTCGCAGCCGGAACCCTGCGGCCAGATATGCAGATGGGGCAGGGAAACTATGCGTTAGCTGGTCATAACATGGCTAACGGTAGTAAGATCCTGTTCTCGCCACTCTATTACCACGCTAAGGTTGGTCAAATGGTTTACATCACCGACCTGAACCGTGTCTACGAGTACCGGATCTACCAGCGAAAGTTCATCGATGCCACGGATGTCCAGGTGGCCAACAATACGACCCAAAAGATCATTACCCTGATTACCTGTGACGCTACCGGGGCCCGGCGGCTGATGATTCGGGGACACTTTGTTAAATCAGAACCGTTCAACCAGGCGCCACAAAAAGTCCAGAAGAACTTCAGTACTAAGTACACAACTGGTCGGGCGTCATAATACAAAAGCCATCACCAATCTCTATTAATGAAGTGATTGATGATGGCTTTTATTATTACTTAAGCTGCTTCTTCATGATCTCAAGCCAGTATGGCAGGGCCGTGGCCAGACTCTGGTAGGTATCCTCAAACCGGTGGGTGTACCAGGGGTCATCGATGGGGGTGTGTTCCTTGCCGGGTACTGGTTCGTTAGCCATGTGGATCTTATTAACATCGTCCACCGGGGCCATCCGGCGAAGGTTACCGAGGTTCATGTCATCCATGCAGATGATGTAGTCCGCCTGGTCGAAGTCACGCCTGGTGATTGGCCGGGAGACTAGTCCCGCAGTCGGTAAATTATGCTGGCGCATGGTCTTCAAAGCGCCGGGGTGCGGACCGTTACCCTCTTCGTAATCACTGGTTCCGGCCGAGTCGACGTGGATCTGGTCGGCGAGGCCCGCCTTTTCAACCATCTGCTTAAACATTGCCTCGGCCATCGGTGACCGACAGATGTTGCCGAGACAGACAAATAAAACGTTCATAAATTGACACCTCACTTTATCTTTCATAACTATCATACCGGAATTCGTAAGGATTTGCTAAGGAGGTGGCATGTTAATTCCCTTTGAATTGGGGATTTGGTAAAATAGTAGCAAATTGTCGAAGGAGAGAGAAAAATGACATTAATTATCGTGATTGTGGTTATCGCGATTATTGTCGGGATCTATATTGCGCTCTATAACAGTTTGGTCCAACTCCGGGTTCATGCTCAGGAGTCATGGAGCCAGATCGATGTTCAGCTGCAACGGCGAAACGACCTGATTCCCAACCTGGTATCCACCGTCAAGGGTTACAGCAAGTATGAGGCTTCTACCCTGGAAAAGGTGACCCAGTTGCGGACAGAGCTGGCTGGTGTTCCCGATGATGACCGGGCCAAGAAGATGGAAGCCTCTAATGAACTGTCCGGGACACTGAAGAGCCTTTTTGCGGTTTCTGAAAACTACCCAGACCTGAAGGCTAGCACCGAGTACCAACAACTGATGGAGGAGTTAAGCAACACGGAAAACAAGATTGCCTACTCCCGTCAGCTGTATAACTCCACGGTAGCAGTACTGAATGCCAAGATTCAGAGCTTCCCAAGCAATATTATTGCTAAGATCCACCACTTCACAGCGATGGAATACCTGCAGGTGCCAGCTGAAGCCCAGAATGTTCCTAACGTTTCGTTTGATGATTAGAGTGTGATCGCGGATGCTATACCAACAGATTGCCCGTAATAAGCGTAAAACGATTCTGGTGATGTTTGGCTTCTTCCTGCTAGTAGCACTGATCGGAGCGGCAATCGGCTACCTCTTCGCCCGCTCCGCAGTATCGGGGATCATCATTGCTGGGATAATTGCCGTCATCTACATGGTGGTCATGATTGGCCAGTCGACGGATGTGGTGATGAACATGAACAATGCCCGTGAGATCCATTCGGCCAGTGAGGCCCCTGAGCTTTGGCACGTTGTCGAGGACATGGCGATGGTGGCGCGGGTTCCAATGCCCCGGGTCTTCATTATCGATGACCCTAGTCCTAACGCCTTTGCGACCGGGAATGATCCCCAACACGCCGCAGTGGCTGCCACCACGGGCCTTCTCCAGATCATGAATCGAGAGGAGCTTGAGGGCGTGATGGGCCACGAGATGAGTCACGTGCGCAACTACGACATCCGCTTGCAGACGATCGCCTTGGCCCTATCGGCGGCCATCTCCGTCCTGGTAAACTTTGCCGGGAACTTCTGGTGGTTTGGTGGCCGGAGTAGTGATAGTGACGATGATGATGCCGGTGGTGTTTTGGCCATTTTCGGTTCCATCCTGTTGATCATCCTGGCGCCACTGGCAGCGACGATCGCCCAGATGGCGCTGTCACGGAACCGGGAGTACCTGGCGGATGCCGGATCGGTTGAACTGACCCGGAACCCCCATGGATTGATCTCAGCTTTAGAGAAGCTCAAGGATGCCCAGCCGATGAGGGCGGCGGATCCGAATAGCTCGGCCCTGTATATCAGTGATCCAGAGCGCAATGCCAAGCACCGGCGCTTTGCCCACCTGTTTGACACGCACCCACCGCTGGATGACCGAATCAAGCGTCTAGAAGAAATGTAATGAAAACGGACGTGATCAGTTAAAAACCGATTGCGTCCGTTTTAGTGTGTTTCAATTCGATAACACATCTGCCTTTTAATCGCCTTTGCCAGGTGAGGGTGCTATAATTAATTAGCTAGACGAAAGTATCAAAAGAAGAGGTAGCTTTTCCATGAAAATGAAGTTAGCGGAAATTGCCAAGGCAATTAACGCGCAAAACAATATTGACCAATGGCAAGATGTTGAGTTGACCAGTGTATCCTTTGACAGTCGTCACCTGGACCGCGGGGCACTCTTCGTTCCCCTGCAGGGGGCCCAGGACGGTCACCGCTTTGTGGCTAGTGCCTTTGCCAATGGTGCTGGTGCATCACTGTGGGCTAGTGATCACGAGATTATGGACCATGACCACCCACTGCTGGTGGTTGACGATCCATTGAAGGCCCTTCAGCAACTTAGTAAGTATTACCTGCACAAGATCAACCCAATGGTGGTTGCCGTCACGGGTAGTAACGGTAAGACGACTACTAAGGATATG
The DNA here is from genome assembly GCA_945873395.1 of uncultured Lactobacillus sp. Taxonomy (GTDB): domain Bacteria; phylum Bacillota; class Bacilli; order Lactobacillales; family Lactobacillaceae; genus Limosilactobacillus. Next base: position 8,500 of record CAMCCW010000047.1, read on the forward strand.
ATTGCCTCAATCCTGAGTACCCAGCTGAACGTCACCAAGACCTATGCTAACTTCAACAACGAGATTGGTGTTCCGGTTACCCTGCTCAACATGGAGGCCAATACGGAGGCCGTTGTCGTTGAGATGGGGATGGACCGCTTTGGTCAGTTGGACTTCCTAAGTAAGTTGGCATCACCAGATATTGCGGTCATCACGATGATTGGTGAGGCCCACATTGAGTTCTTCGGTACCCGTGACCGGATTGCTGATGCCAAGATGGAGATCACCAACGGCTTAAAGGAAGACGGCACCCTGGTTTATAACGGGGATGAACCGCTCTTGAATGAACGGGCCGCCAAGATCGACCAACGTCTGGTGCGGTTCGGCCGGCACCTTGACGATGACCTCTACGCAACGAGTGTGGAGGAAAAGCCACGTTCCCTGACCTTCACGGTTAACGAATGGCCAGACCTGCAGTTTACGATCCCGATGGTGGGTGAGTACAACGTTAACAACGCCCTGGCAGCCATGGCGGTTGGCCGTTTGCTCCACATCACGCCGGACCACATCAAGCAGGCCCTGGCTAATGTTGAGTTGACGGAAAACCGGGCAGAATGGGTTACTGGTGAAAACGGCGAGCAGATTCTGAGCGATGTTTACAACTCCAACCCGACGGCGGCTAAGCAGGTCCTCAAGACGGTAGCCGAGATGCCAACTGAAGGTCGGCGGATCGCGGTCCTGGGTGACATGTTAGAGCTTGGGGAGGCTTCAGCCCGGCTGCACGCTAGTCTGGCGACGCAGATTGACCCTGCCAAGATTCAGGAAGTCTACCTGGTTGGGAAGCAGATGGCAGCCTTAAAGGACCGATTGCAAGAAGACGGCTATCCAGCAGCGGCCATCCACTATTACCAGGCTGACCAGCTGGACCAGTTGACTGCGGATCTGCAGGCAACCCTGACGGCAAGTGACCTGGTTCTGTTGAAGGCGAGTCATGGAATCCACCTTGAAAAAGTACTGGACGCAATTGAAAAAAAGCAAAATGATTAATGGTGCGCGGGGCTGTGACATTGGTTGCAGCCCCTTGCCCGTATCTTTTAGGAGGAAATTTTTTGAAATTTAGCGAATTAGGCTTGTCAGAAAGTCTATTGAAGGCAATTAAGCGGAGCGGCTACGAAGAGGCCACCCCAATTCAGGAACAGACGATTCCAATGGTGCTGGACGGTCAAGACGTGATTGGTCAGGCCCAGACGGGAACCGGGAAGACGGCCGCATTTGGCCTGCCAATTATTGAACACGTTGATACCAAGGATCCAGATATCCAGGCTCTGGTGATTTCACCAACCCGTGAGTTGGCCATCCAAACCCAAGAGGAACTGTACCGGCTGGGTAAGGATAAGCATGTTCGAGTTCAGGTCGTCTACGGTGGGGCGGACATCCGCCGGCAGATCAAGAGCCTGAAGCAACACCCCCAGATCCTGGTGGGGACGCCAGGACGGCTCCGTGATCACCTGAACCGGCATACAGTCAAGCTGGGCAACATCAAAACTCTGGTGCTGGATGAAGCCGATGAGATGCTCAATATGGGCTTCCTCGATGATATCGAAGCCATTATCAAGCAGACGCCAAAGGACCGGCAGACGCTGCTCTTCTCGGCGACAATGCCACCGGAGATCAAGAAGATCGGTGTTCAGTTCATGACTGACCCAAAGATGGTACGGATCAAGGCTAAGGAGCTGACGACGGACCTTGTTGATCAGTACTATGTTCGCGCTCGTGATTACGAGAAGTTTGATATTATGACCCGGCTGATTGATGTTCAGGATCCTGAATTGACGATTGTCTTTGGCCGGACCAAGCGACGGGTCGATGAACTGTCCAAGGGGTTAGTTGCCCGGGGCTACAACGCGGCCGGCATTCATGGCGACCTGAGCCAGGACCAACGGACCAAGATCATGCGGAAGTTCAAGAATGGTCAGTTGGATATCCTGGTTGCAACCGACGTGGCGGCTCGGGGATTGGATATCTCCGGGGTTACTCACGTTTACAACTACGATATCCCATCTGATCCCGACAGTTATGTTCACCGAATTGGTCGGACGGGCCGGGCCGGACACCACGGAATGTCACTGACCTTCGTGACACCAAATGAGATGGACTACCTTCACGAGATTGAGAAGCTGACCCGGGTCCGGATGCTGCCACTGAAGCCACCAACGGCCGAGGAAGCCTTCCGCGGTCAAGTGGCCACGGCCTTCAACGACATTGATGAACTGATCGCTCAGGACACCACCGACCGTTACAAGGATGCTGCAGCTAAGCTCCTGGAGACCCATGACGCCACCGACCTGGTAGCTGCTCTGCTTAACGATATGACCAAGGAAGCAGCCAGTGATGTTCCGGTTAAGATTACGCCAGAACGGCCACTGCCACGGCGTAACCGTCATAACCATTCACGGGGCAACAATGGCCACTACCGGCGTCGTCACGAAGGCCACGGCCGTCGAAATGGCTACCGTTCCCACCGGCGCAATGATCACCATGGTAATAGTCACTCCAGTCGCCATTCATTTAATATCCGGCACCGGAAGGAAGACTAGGGGTAAACAAAAAATGCGAACCACGCGGAAAATCCGCTGGTTCGCATTTTTTTATTTTAACGTAATTCTTGGTTCTTGAATTCTTGCAGGTTGTGAGCAGTTGGGTTTAAGTTAGCCCAGCGCTTGGTCAGGAATTCGTCATTCATCCGGTAGTTTGGTTGTGGCTGCTTGGTGGAGATAAATTGATTGGTTGCCCGATCAAACTTAACCCAGCCGGCCCAACCGATGTGGATGGTATCTTCCATGAAGGC
>CAMCCW010000048.1 GCA_945873395.1 uncultured Lactobacillus sp.
CTTTGGAAATCCCGAATGGTTCTTCTATTTCAAGGGACTTTTGTCACAGCCCCTTCTTATCTATAAGAATTCACTCAACAATTTACTTTTGTTTTCCGTAGTTGTCGAGGTACTCGTTGTACTGTTTACGATCAAGCTCACCCTCAGATTCACCAATGACCAGGGTCGCAATTGAGTTTCCGACCACGTTGACGGCGGTCCGACCCATGTCGACAAAGCGGTCAATTCCGGCGATGAAGGTCAAGCCGGCCATCGGTACCCCAATCGTGGAAACACTGGCCAGTAGGACCACAAAGGAAGCACCGGGAACCCCGGCCATCCCCTTACTGGTGATCATCAGAACAATCAGCAGCGTGATCTGGTGGGCCAGGGACAGATGCAAGCCATATGCCTGTGCCAGAAAGATGGCTGCCAGTGACTGGTAGATCGCCGAACCATCTAGGTTAAAGGTATAACCGGTAGGGATAACGAAAGAAACGATCCCCTTGTTAACCCCCATCTGGTGAGTCTTTCGCATCAGCCGTGGCAGGGTAACCTCAGAACTGGCCGTAGTGAAAGCTAGGACGATCTCATCCAGAATCACGTGCATCGTCTTCCAGTAACGCAGGTGGAAGATATGAGCCGTAATCCCGAGGATAACAATAATGAAGATCAGCATTGTCAGGTAAGCGATCAGGATAAAGTAGCCCAGCGGCAGCAATGCTCCGAGCCCCATCTCGGCGATCGTCATCCCGATCAGACCAAAGACCCCGATTGGGGCAACCTTCATGACCCAGTTGGTGACCTTAAACATGACCTCAGCCACCCCGTTCAGAACATCGATCAGGATTTGGGCTTTCTCGCCAACGGCCGCAATCCCCAGACCGAAGAGAACGGAGAAGAGGATTACTGGCATCATGTCACCATCAGCCATCGATTTGAAGATGTTTGTTGGGATGATCGACAGGACAAGTGGCCAGAAACCACTGTTATGTTCAGCCGTCTTGGCAGTCGCCATGTACTTGGAGATGTCCGTCCCGTGGAGGTCATGGATATTGATAAACGTCCCCGGGTGGGTAATGTTTGCCATGGTAATCCCGAGAATCAGGGCAATCGTGGTCAAAACCTCAAAGTAGATCAGGGTCTTCCCACCGATCCGGCCCAGCTTTTTGATATCACCGATATTGGCAATCCCCACCGTCAAGCAGGAAACCACGATCGGCATCACGATCATTTGGATCAGGCGAATAAAGATGGTCCCGAGGCTCTGCATCACGACGATGGCCTCTTTATTATGGTAGAAGATCACCCCACAGATGATCCCTAATACCAACCCAATCATAATTTGCCAGCCCATACTGAGCCGACTAAAGCGATAGTGTTTCACTTTTTCATCAAACCTCTCAGATAAGTCTTGTTCTACTTTAGCATATTTCTAAGAAAATTTCGCGAAAATTTAAGAATTTAACGTCAAAAGCCGAACAGTCTAACTGCGTGTATCAGCTCCATTCACTTTTTAAGTTAAACAGGTGAAAGCGGTTTACAACACGTAAAAGTCAGGTAGGATAATATTTAGAGACTATTTAAGAAATGGGGTTTTAACATGCCAACTACTTATATTAACGGTAAGATTTTTGTCGGGACCGACGAGCAGACCTTCGCTAACTCAATGATTATTGAGAACGGTAAGGTCAAGCAAATCGGCAATGACTTGACACCAGCGGGTAAGGTGGTGGATCTGGCTGGCCAAACTGTCCTCCCAGGATTAATTGACTGCCACACCCATCCAAAGTACATCGCTGACGCCCTCCACGGTACTGCCTGCACGCCACCAAACGTCAATAGTATCAAGGAAATGCAGGAAGCCCTCCGGCAGTCACCAAGCTATGGTCAGGGGCCTGACACCTGGATCGAGGGCTGGGGGTTCGACGAAACTAAGCTGGCCGAACACCGCAGCCCGAACCGGGATGACCTTGACGCTGTTTCCACCGACCAGCCAATCTTTATTTACCGCTCTGATTGTCACTCGTCTGTCGGCAACTCCAAAGCCTTAGAACTAGCCGGAATCGATGAAAATACTCCGGACCCGGTCGGCGGTAAGATCGAACGGTTTGCTGACGGGCGGCCGACCGGCTTCATGCGGGAGGTGGCGGCTACCCAACTCCTGATCCGTGCCAAATCAGCCCAGAGTTACCAGACCGACCTGACTAATATGGTCAACAGCTCGGCCCACTATCTGCAAAACGGTCTGGTTGCGATCGGCGAGATGATGGGCCGGATGAAGCCGTACACGACCCTCAAGCTGTACCAGGACGCTGTACGGCAGGGCTTTGCTCCGAAGGCTTCCATCTACTACGTCTTCGATGAACTCGACCCTGACAAGCCCCTGCTGCCAAGTGGTGACCAACAGCTCCGGGTGGCCGGGATCAAGGTCTTCATGGACGGTAGTATCTCCGGTGAGACCGCCTTTAACAAGGAACCATATCCATCCGGCAAGATGGGGGTCAGCCTGACCAGTGTTGATAAGCTCAAGCAGGAAGTTGAATTTGCCCGGAAGAATAAACTTCAGATTGCTATTCACGCAATGGGCAATGCCGCCGTCCAGCGGGTTATCGACGTCACTAAGGACCTGCAGCCATGGCTTGACGAAATGCCATCGGTCCGGATCGAACACGCCTCCCTGATGACCGACGAAATGTTCAAGGAGATCGATGCCAGTCCAATGAACTACGCCCTGGTCACCCAGCCAATCTTCTACTTCGCCGAGGATGAATCTTACCGTACCTACTTATCTCCTGAGCAATTTAAGACCGCCTACCGCGTTAAGGCCATGCTGAACTCTACAGCCATTCTCGGCTTAAGTTCTGACGCGCCATGTACGCCATGGGCAGAGCCGGACAGTCCCTTCTATAGTATTTATGCCGCTGTCACCCGGAAGGCTGCTAACAACGATGTGGTAAACGCTGACGAGGCCATCACGGTTCCCCAAGCAGTGCTGGGCTACACCCGTGATGCTGCCAAAATCGGTGGTTTCATCAACAACGGAACCCTTGAGGCCGGAAAAGACGCCGATTTCGTAATTTTGAATAAAGATATCTTTACGGTCTCGCCTGACGACTTACAAAATGTTAAAGTAAGTGAAACATGGATCGGTGGACAGTGTGTCTACCAAAACTAACCGTGACAGGAGAACATGAACACGATGGACGCTTGGATCACCTCTTTAATTGACCAGTTCGGCTACTTTGCGATTGCCCTGCTGATTGCCTTGGAAAACGTCTTCCCGCCCCTACCCTCAGAGATCATCCTGACGATGAGTGGCTTCATGGCGACGAAGACCTCCCTAACGATTGTTGGCACCATCATCAGCGCCACCATCGGCTCACTGATTGGTGCCCTGATCCTCTACGCGCTTGGCCGCCAGTTGACGGTCAAGCGGCTGGGGGCTCTTCTCCAGCGACGACTCTTCCGCCTGCTGGGTTTTCAAAAAGATGATGCCTACCGGGCCGTCCGCTGGTTTAATCGCCACGGTACCAGCGGAATCCTCTACGGGCGCTGCATTCCAGTTGTCCGCAGCCTAATCTCAATTCCCGCGGGAATCGCTAAGACGCCTCTGGGAAAATTCTGCCTGCTAACCAGTATCGGGAGTGCCCTCTGGAACACCGTCCTGGTGGGACTGGGAGCCTGGGTTGGGGAGTCCTGGAAAACCATCGTCCAGTTCTTCGATGAATACACCACTGTCGCCATTGTCATCATGGCCCTGGTTGGTTGCTACCTGGCCTACCGCTGGTACCTGACCCGGATCAAGAAGAAGGCCTAATCGAAACACAAAAAGCCACCTGCAAAAAAGCAGGTGGCCTTTTTTTATTCTGTCAATTATTAACGAGTTGTTTGGCGCTTGATTAGGTGGGTGCCAACAACGGTCTTGCATGGATCGCTATCGGGATTCTGCAGCCGCTTGATCATCATGTCAACCGCCGAATGAGCCATCTCGTCAGTAGCAACGTGAACCGCCGACATACTTGGGTAGACGTACTTGACCAGGGCGGTGTCGTTGAAGCTGATCATCGCTAAACGGTTTGGAATACTGATCTTAGCCTCCTGAACCGCCTTGAGGGCCCCCACCGCCATCGGATCATTAGCAATAAAGATCCCATGTGGCAGCCGGTCACCTAGGTCAGCGATGGCCTTCTTCATCACCTGATAGCCGGACATCGAGGTGTAGTTACCGGCAAAGATGAATTCAGGGTGATAAAGGCCCCGCTGCCGCAGGTCACTTTCAAAGTAGAAGCGCCGCAAATCTGGTACGGTTTCGTTATCCGTCGTTGTCTCGGTTCCCGCCAACATACCAATGTCGTTGATCCCTTCGTCACAAAACTCGCTGATTACCGACCGAACAGCGTTTTCGAAGTCTGGAACCAGGCAGTCGTAGCCGGCAGCCAAGCTATCATAATCAACGAAGACGATATTCGGTGTTACCAACCGGAACTTTTCGACTTGGCTGTCACTGAACTTCCCGATGGCAATGATCCCCGTGACGTCCTGAGGAATGTCCTCCATATTGTTCTGGTAGATCGGCACGGTCTGCAGACCCCGCTGCTGGGCGGAACGCTCGATTTCCATGCGGATTGCCATGTAGTAGAGGTCATCCAGTTCCTGGGTCAAGGAATACCATTGGACAACTGCGATCTTCTGGGTCCGGTTACTCTGAGAGCGCTTGTGCTTGGTGTAGTTAAAACGCTCTGCTGTATCCAATACCCGTTGCCGCGTCTTTTCGTTCACAGAAAGGGTCGCATCGTTATTAAGAATTCGCGAAACGGTGGCAATCGAAACCCCCGCCTTGTTTGCAATGTCGCGCAGTGTTACTGCCATTCTTAACATTCGCCCCTTTCCTAAAAATTAACAGAAATTATTTTACCAGCTTTTACTATAATTTTTCAATGAATCTGGACCAGCCGGCTTGACCAGCAGCGTCATCCTTGAAGACCCCGGCATTTTCGAGGACATTAGCGAAGACGTTCGCCAGTTCCTGTTCCATGACCTCGTCAACATTGTCTGGGGTAATGGTCATCTTGGCTTGGACTTCCTTAGCCCATGGCAGGTGACTGTCTGCGATCTGGTTGTCCTGACCAAGCCAGAACTTCTTGACCTCAGCCAGTTCACTCTTCAACCGGGCTGGCAAAATTGCCCGTCCCATGACTTCGATCAGGCCAATGTTTTCCTTTTTGATGTGCCACAGCTTTTCGTGTGGGTGGAAGATACCCAATGGGTACTTGTCACTAGTGTTGTTGTCCCGCAATACCAGGTCGAGAACGAACTTCTTGCCGTCGCGGTGCATGATTGGGGTAACAGTGTGGTGACGAGTATCGCCGTCAAAGGCCTTGATGTCAAGACTCTCATCACTGTAGTGGTCCCAAACATCAATAATGTGGGTTCCGAGATCGATCAGCTGAGTTGTGTCCGCACTGGTCAGACGAATATCACTCATTGGCCAGTTGACAATTCCGGCCTCAACATCAGGGTAATCCTTGAACTCCAGTGGCTTCTTGATAGCAGCCTTCATCATTGGGAAGCTGTGCCGACCACCTTGGTAGTGTTCGTGCGCCAACATTGAACCACCAACGATTGGCAGGTCAGCGTTACTACCGACAAAGTATGCAGGCAGCTGTTTTTCGATCTCAACCAAGTTGATCAAAGTCTGCCGATTAATCTTCATTGGTTCGTGCTTGCTGTCGAGGAAAATGCAGTGTTCATTGAAGTAGGCGTATGGTGAGTACTGGAAGCCCCACTTGTGACCACCAATCATCATTCGAATAATCCGGTGGTTACTCCGGGCTGCTTGACCGAGCCGGCCCTTGTAACCTTCGTTCTCCATGCACAGGGCACATTGTGGGTACTTCTTCTTGGTGTCATGGGCAGCGGCAGCAATGGCCTTCGGATCCTTTTCCGGCTTCGAAAGGTTAATGGTAATTTCCAGGTTACCGTACTTGGTTGGCTTGTCAAAGACCACGTTCTTCTTAATTGCGGCGACCTTAACATAGTCGTTGCTTGTACACAGGTTATAGAACCAGTTAGTAGCTGCATCCGGTGACTGCTGGTACTTCTCCCAGAATTCATGGTTAACGACGGATGGCCGTGGCGTCATCAGATCATAGAGCTGGTCATTCAGAATCTCCCGTTCAGTTTGGCCATCCTCGATCTTGCCGCGCTTAACAGCCAGATCAACTAATTGGCTAACCAATGGCTCATCGTCTTTGGCTTCAACATCTTCGTCACCAACAAAGCCCCGAATCTTGTTTAAGACATAAATCCGGTCAAGCGGTTCATAGGCGCCACTTGCAATAACCTTATCGGCATATTCTTCCATTAACTTCATTATCTCGTTCCCCCACTAAAAACACTATTTAAGCAACAAATTAAAGCTTGTGTGGCCCGTCAACAACTTCGGCATCGTAGAAGCTAGCGTCATAACCGATCTTGTCACGGTAAACCTTGCCGACGTTCTTCTTGAAGTTGTCGGCTTCGGACTTCTTGACAATGGCGATTGCGGAGCCGGCAAATCCACCGCCAACCATCCGGGCACCAAGGCAGCCTGGTTGTTCCCAAGCAGTTTCGGCTAAGGTATCCAGTTCCTTACCAGTAACCTCGTAGTCGTACTTCAGGGAAACATGGGAGGCATTGATCAGGCGACCAAGTTCCTCCAAGTCCCCCTTCTCCATGGCATCAATGGCCTTCTTGGTCCGTTCGTTTTCACTAACTGCGTGCCGTGCCCGCCGGATCAAGGTGTCATCATTGATCAGGTAAGTGTATTGATCAAAAGTATCGAGGTCAATCTCACCCAGCTTGTTAATGTTGAGCTTCTTGCTCAGGCGCTTAACGGCTTCTTCACATTCTTGAACCCGCTCGTTGTACTTGGAGCCAGCCAGGGAGTGGGTCTTGTTGGTACTCATGATGACGATCTCGTAATCACCGAGTTCCAGTGGCAGGTACCGGTATTCCAAAGTGTTGCAGTCGAGGTAGATGGCGTTGTCCTTCTTCCCCATACCAACAGCAAATTGGTCCATGATCCCGGAGTTAAGACCTACAAAGTCGTTTTCGGTCTTTTGACCCAACTTAACAAGTTCGATCTCGTCAATGTCGAGATTGAATTCTTCCTTAAGGATGTTCCCCATCAACATTTCAATTGAAGCTGATGAAGAAAGGCCGGAACCGTATGGCAGGTAACCGTGAATGTAGAAGTTGAACCCGTGATCAATCTTGTAACCGCGTTGCTTCAGGTATACCAGCATTCCCTTGAAGTAGTTAACCCACTTCTCATCCTTAGCGGTTTGTGGCTGGTCATCATTAATATCAAAGGTAATGATCTTACTGTTCTCTTCCTTGGCGGAGTTAGCTGAGTAAATCGCAACCGTCGTGTCTTCCCGTGGACCATAGACACCATAAGTACCAATACTAATAGCACATGGGAAAACGTGCCCACCGTTGTAGTCGGTGTGTTCACCGATCACATTAATCCGGCCAGGTGAGAAGAAGACATCCTTACCATTTTCATTAAAGACCTTTTTGTATTCATCTAAGAATTGTTGCTTATCCATCACAATTAACCTCCATACTTCAATCCATCAAAGTGCGAAAAAAACTGTAGTAAACTTTTACTAAATCTAATTTAGTCTTCTTTACTCAATTTGTCAATAAGCGCTTTCATATTTGTCTAATAAACTTTGCAAGCGTTTTCTATAGATGGTGATAAATGATGGCGGTAAAAATTTCACAGTGACCATGCTAAACTAGGATTAACTTCAAGGAGGAATTTGCATGCGGACTTATTTTCCACCACAACTGTTAAAAATTGCTAAACGAACGGGTCGTTGGGCAGTCAAGCAGGGCGACGCGGAGCAAGTACTCTACACCACCAACCTTGGAAGCTACCTACGTTGCCAGGTCAGCGGTAGTCACCAGCTTATCCTGAACGTCGCTAACCATCATTCTGCCCTAGGGCCGGGACAGGTTTATGCAATCCGGATCGACAGCAATCACTGGCGCCGCTTCCCTGCCCGCCAGGGAAAAATCATCCTTCCTCTCACCCCAGAAACACACACCATCGAAATAATGGCTGCTGGTAATACCGACCTGGATGCAGTTTGGACTGGGGATCAGGGATTTGCCATTCGGTCTCTGGCAGTAGATAGTACTGGGACACTGCAGGCAGCACCTCTTCGGCCAGTGATCGACTTCATCGGCGATTCCATTACGGCCGGATGTTGGGTCGCCGGCCGCCATGCCGCGGCCGACTACCGGCCCGAGAGCAATTACGCTGCGACCTGCGCCGACCTAGTCAACGCCGATAGTGTGCGAATTGCCTACTCCGCTGGCGGGGTCCTTCGTCCAGCTACTGGTGGGGTCCCAGTTGCCAGTGAATTTCTCCGGCGTGTCGATCACAACACCCCGTGGACACCCAATCAGCCTCAGTTGGTGATTATTAACCTCGGCGTTAACGACCGCCGCTTTCCGGTAGAACAGTTTGTCACCGCCTACGATCGATTCATCAACCAGGTCATGACGACCTTCCCGGATGCGCCGCTTGCCCTGATGGTTCCATTCAGTCAACACTTCAAGGACGAAATCACCATCATTGGTCATCGCCACCAGTTACCAGTGATCAACACTGCCAACTGGTGCCCGTCCTACACTGACGGTCTCCACCCCGATCAGGCAGGAACTACCATTGCCGGCCAGCACCTGGCGTGCGTAATTGCTCCCTACCTAGGCAAAAAAGGTATAAAATAGGTATTAACTATTAAAATCATAAGGGAGGATTACTATGCCAAACCGACTGCTCGATATCAACAGCGGCCACAACTTCCGTGACCTTGGTGGCTACCGAACCACGGACGGGCGGACCATTAAATGGCGCCAACTATTACGGACTGGCTCGTTAGCTAATTTAAGCGATGACGACTTGACGACTCTGGCTAAAATCCCAGTTACCCAGGATATTGACTTACGTGGTCAGGCCGAAGTACGGCAGATGCCAGACCGGGTTCCACAAACAGCTACCTACTACCACTTACCTGTATTTGACGAGGACGAAACGGATGCTTCACATAGCAACGATGAGATCGCTAAGCGAATGCAAGAGGAAGGGAACGGCTACCGGCACATGCTGACGGTTTATTCCCGGATGGTCACCATTCCGAGTGCCAAACGTGCCTTCCGTCAGTTGTTCGACCGCTTACTTGCCAACCAAAACGGAGTAACCATCTTCCACTGCACCGCTGGTAAGGACCGCACCGGAATAGCGGCTTTCCTGATTCTGAGTGCCCTCGGTGTTCCACGTGAAACGATTCTTGACGATTACCTGCTGACCAATCCGGTAACAGAAGAATTTCGGGAAGACTGGCTGACCCAAATGAGAAAGGAGCTACCGGCAACCCCAGCTACGGACATCCTGATCAGCAACCGGAGGGACCTGGCCTCAGTACACACTGATTACCTTAAAACAGCCATTAGCGCCATTGAAAAGCAGTATGGCGATGTTCAGCACTACCTGACTGATTACCTGGAACTCAGCGACGACCAGCTTCACCAACTGCGTGACCGCTATCTTGAATAAGGAGGAATCGATGATGAAAATTTCAGTACCACTTGAAAACGGCCTGTTTGCCGACGAATACGGGAAGTATGCCCCAACATCGGCAATGCTCGCCGACCACCCGATTAAGTCATTCCCCATCAAAGTTACCGACCTGCCTGCCGGCACCAAGACCCTTGCCCTGACCTTTGTGGACTACGATTCAACACCTGTCTGTGGCTTTACCTGGATCCATTGGCTTGCTGCTAACATTCCAGCAACGATGACTGACATTCCGGCCAACGCTAGCCGTGACCTAGCCGACCAGTTCGTCCAGGGCCGCAATAGCAACGCTGGCGCCCTGGTCAACGGTGATTCTCAGATTATCACCGGCTATGTTGGCCCCCAACCACCTGACCAGACGCATGACTACACACTGCGGGTTTACGCCCTCGATACCACCCTGCCATTGAAGAACGGCTATTGGTTGAACGAATTTATCCATGCGGCTCACGGTCACATCCTTGATCATGTTAAAATAGACTTACCAAGTCGTGCATAAGGAAGTGAAGTAAGATGGAAACAAGAATTTTCTTTAACCCCGGCGACTCAATCGCTAACATCCACGATTACAATGAGGCCGTCCGGAAAGGACAAATCTTCAAGCGGGAACGCCGTAATGATGATCTGGTCATCGCCAAGGGCCCTGACGACGAGGAATATGCTATTTTCTACGCCAAGGATGCAGCAAAGAAGCCGGGCGAAGGACAAAAGCCATATCAAATCAAAAACAAACTCTAGAATTTAAAATAAGGAAGCGGTAGCCCGACGTACGGGGTTGCCGCTTCCTTGCTATATTGAACTTAATATGGGCAAATTGTATACTAAGGTTAGTTGTTGAAAACGTTTTCTAGGGAAGAAGGCCTTTGTATGTTATTTACCAAAGCAATTGTTCGTACTCCCGCTAAGAGTGTGATTAACGGGATTGATGACTACGCTGATGAAGGAAAGCCAGACTACCAATTGGCTGTCAAGGAGCACCAAGACTATGTCGCAACCCTCAACGATCTTGGCATTACCACTACGATCCTGGGGCCATTGGAAGATTACCCTGACTCCTGCTTTGTTGAGGATCCCGCAGTGGTCTTTGATGACTTTGCCGTGATCACCAACCCTGCCCGGAGTACTCGGCAAAAGGAACGCGATCTTATCAAGCCAGCCATTAAACAGTTCTACACTGACTACCAGATTTTTGAGATCACCAGTCCTGGAACGCTCGAGGGCGGTGACGTGATGCCGGTGGACAATAACGTGATCTATGTAGGCCGTTCTGCACGGACAAACCAGGCCGGGATTGACCAGTTCACCAAGATTGCTGCCAAGTTCGGTAAGACGGTTAGGGCGGTGCCCGTTCAAAAGGTGCTCCACCTCAAGACTGGCACAACCTACCTGGGTGACAACAAGCTCCTGGTTGCTGGCGAATATATCGACAGTCCCTACTTCAAGGACTTCGACCAGCTTAAGGTACCAGCCGGTGAGGACTACGCCGTCAACTGTATCAATACCGGCAACGGCGTAATTATGCCAGCCGGTTTCCCCGGTGTTAAGAAACTACTCGAGGACAACGGTTTCACCACCCATGAGGTTAACATGTCCGAGTTCAGTAAGATTGATGGCGGTCTGACCTGCCTGTCGCTGCGTTTTAACTAAATAATTCAATAATAAAAAGCATGCGTTCGCAACTTCTGCCAACGCATGCTTTATTTTTTAA
>CAMCCW010000049.1 GCA_945873395.1 uncultured Lactobacillus sp.
CATCCTGACCAGATGGCCGAGCTGATGAACAAGGTGCGGGTTGCCTACGGGATGGATCCGCTTGAGAATACCAAGGGTGCCGATAATGAAGACCAAAGCGGCGACCAGAAGCAAGAGACAATTGAAGAGGCAAGCAAAAACTAGGCCTGCCTTGTTAAAGGGATTGACGATATAGCAGTCGGTCCCTTTCTTTTTAAGTCACGGGCATATTCAATGGTTGACACCAAAGTTGGGCAAGCTTAAAATTTAATTTGTGTGATGTTTTAACATGACACGGTGAAATTAATTTAATTAACCAACAACAGAATAGTTGAAGCGGAGGTGAAATGATGAAATTATTAATTTTCGCCGCGCTTGCTATGGTTGTCGGGATTATTATCGGCTATGCGGTTCGCAAGGTCTCCTATGAAAAACAGATTAAAGAGGCCCACCAGAACGCCGATGGAATTATTGCAGACGCTAAGAAAAAGGCAGCAACGGCGAAAAAGGAAGCCATCCTGGAGGCTAAGGAGGATAGTCACCGCTATCGCGAAAGCGTTGAGGAAGAACTCAAGCAGCGGCGCAACGAAATCCAACGCCAGGAAGACCGGCTTTTGCAACGCGAGACATCGCTGGACCGCAAAGATGATGCCCTCGAGAAACGGGAGAATACGGTTGGCGCGCGTGAGCATAAGCTTGACCAACGGACAGAACAACTTCATCAATCACAGAAAAAGGCGACGGCATTAGTAGAGCAACGGCAACAAGAACTGGAGAAAGTTGCCGAGATGACCCATGATGATGCTAAAGAGCAATTATTGCGTGAAATGAAAGATCGGTTGAAGACCGAACGTGAAGTAATGATTCGGGATAGTGAACAGGAAGCCGAGCTGACGGCTGATCGTAACGCTAAGAAGCTGATTGTTGAGGCTATCCAGCGCAGTGCCGCCGATGTGGTTTCCGAGGCCACCGTTTCGGTGGTTAACCTACCAAATGATGACATGAAGGGCCGAATCATCGGTCGGGAAGGGCGAAACATTCGGACCTTAGAGACCCTCACCGGAATTGACCTGATCATCGACGATACCCCCGAGGCAGTGGTCCTCAGTGGCTTTGACCCCGTTCGGCGGGAGATTGCCAAGATTGCTTTGGAAAAGCTGATTCAGGACGGCCGGATTCATCCAGCTAGGATTGAAGAGGCGGTTGAGAAGGCCCGTAAAGAAATGGATGCTCAGCTTCGGGAGACTGGTGAACAGGCCCTGTTTGACCTGGGAATTCACTCCATGCATCCTGACCTGATCAAGACGGTTGGGCGGATGAAATACCGGACCAGTTACGGACAAAACGTTCTTGACCACTCGATTGAGGTGGCTAAGCTGGCCGGAATTATGGCCGCTGAGCTTGGTGAGGACGTGACCCTGGCTAAGCGTGCCGGTCTCCTTCATGATATTGGGAAGGCAGTTGACCATGAGGTTGATGGCTCCCATGTTGAGTTAGGAGTTGAACTAGCTCGGAAGTATAAGGAAAATAAAGTGGTCATCAATACGATCGCTTCGCACCACGGTGATGTTGCCCCAACCTCGATTATTGCGGTTCTGGTTCAGGCAGCGGATGCCATTTCTGGTGCCCGTCCTGGTGCCCGGAGCGAGTCGCTTGAGCAGTATATCCAGCGTTTGAAGAAACTGGAGAGCATAGCAAATAATTACGATGGTGTTGACCATAGTTACGCAATTCAAGCTGGTCGTGAACTGCGGGTAATCGTCAAGCCGAAGAAGATTTCGGACTTGCAAGCTACTACTTTGGCCCATGATATCAAGCAGCAGATTGAGCAGCAGCTTGAGTATCCTGGCCATATTAAGGTAACAGTTATTCGGGAAGTACGCGCAGTTGACTACGCTAAGTAAAAGAATTGGGGAGTTACCCCAGTTCTTTTTTGTTTATATTGTTTTCCTTGCACCGGATGGGGGCAGAAAATATAATTGAACTATGTGTCAAACGCGCAAAAATAAAGAGCTACCGTATTATTTGATTAGTGAATTTTTAATGAGGTGAAAACTATTGGCAAAGAAATTGACGCCGATGATGGAACAATACCAAAAGGTGAAAGACCAGTACCCAGATGCCTTCCTATTTTACCGTTTGGGTGACTTTTATGAACTCTTCAATGATGATGCGGTCAAGGGCGCGCAGCTGTTGGAACTGACGCTGACAACGCGGAACCACAGTGCGAAGAACCCCATTCCAATGTGCGGGGTCCCGCACCGGGCAGTGAAGAACTATGTTGATATTTTGATCGACAAGGGTTATAAGGTGGCCATCTGTGAGCAGATGGAAGATCCTAAGAAGGCCAAGGGAATGGTCAAACGGGCGGTTACCCGGCTGATTACTCCAGGGACCCAGATGGACCTGACCGGGGATGCGGCCCGTCAAAATAACTATCTGACGGCGATTAGTGTCAAAGATGGTCATTTTAACCTGGCCTACACCGACCTTTCAACGGGGGAGCTGAAGACCACCACGCTTGATAGTGTCAACGCAATTATCAACGAATTGGTCAACCTACAGAGTAAGGAGACCGTGGTTGATGGCCAGTTACCAGAAGAGCTGACTGACCAATTGACCAAGCGGAATATTCTCCAGTCCCACCAGCCGGAGATTTTAAAGAACGCTGAGGTGAGCTACCTGACCCAGGATCTGGAATCCACCGATCAGCAGCATGTGGTGGCCCTGCTGGTATCCTACCTGCTGACCACCCAGAAGCGGTCACTCGCCCACATGCAGCGGGCGGTGGCTTACCGGCCGAGTGCCTTCATGAAGATCGATCATTACTCCAAGACCAACCTGGAGTTAATGACTAATATGCGGAGCGGCAAGCGGCAGGGGACTCTTTCATGGTTGCTGGATGAAACCAAGACGGCCATGGGAAGTCGGCTGCTGAAGCGCTGGCTGGACCGGCCATTGATCGATAAGGACCAGATCAACGAGCGGCAGGATAAGGTCCAAGAACTACTGGACCACTACTTCGAGCGCAGCAACCTGCAGCAGGAGCTGATCAAGGTGTACGACTTGGAGCGGCTGGCCGGCCGGGTGGCGTACGGTAGTGTCAACGGCCGGGACCTGATTCAACTTAAGACCTCCCTGCAACAAGTTCCGAAGATCAAGTACGTCCTGGAAACGTTAGATTCACCAGTCTTTGAATCATTGACCAAGCGCCTGGATCCACTGAGTGATGTTGCCGACCTGATTGACCGGGCTATCGTGGCTGATCCACCGATCTCCGTCACGGATGGTGGCCTGATCAAGACGGGGTATAATAAGCAACTTGATGAGTACCGAGACGCAATGAACAACGGCAAACGCTGGATTGCGGATCTCCAGGCCCAGGAACGAGAGGTTACCGGGATCAACAACCTGAAGATTGGTTATAACCACGTTTTCGGTTACTACATCGAAGTTACGAAGGTCAACCTGTCCAAGATTCCTAAGGACCGCTATGAGCGTAAGCAGACGTTGGTAAACGCCGAACGCTTCTCTACTCCTGAGCTGAAGGAGAAGGAGGCCCTGATTATGGGAGCTCAGGAGAAGTCAACGGCCTTAGAGTATGATCTCTTTGTTGATATCCGGGAACGAGTTAAGAAGGAGATCAAGCGGTTGCAGAACCTGGCCCAGGCCCTTTCTGAATTGGACGTCCTGCAGAGCTTTGCGGTGGTCAGTGAAGATTACCACTTTGTCCGCCCTAAGATGAATACCGGTCACACCCTGAAAATCAAGGATGGCCGGCACCCGGTTGTGGAGAAGTTCATGAGACACCAGGAATATGTGCCTAACGATGTCATGATGGATGATCAGACTGATATTCTACTGATTACAGGGCCCAACATGTCTGGGAAGAGTACCTACATGCGGCAATTGGCGCTGACAGCGGTAATGGCCCAGATGGGCTGCTTCGTCCCGGCCAAGTCGGCGGAGTTACCAATTTTTGACCAGATCTTCACCCGGATTGGGGCGGCCGATGACCTGATCTCCGGGGAGAGTACCTTCATGGTCGAGATGATGGAGGCTAATAATGCCCTCGTTCACGCCACCGACCGGAGCCTGATCCTCTTTGACGAGATTGGGCGGGGAACCGCCACCTACGATGGGATGGCCCTGGCTCAGGCGATCATCGAATACGTTCATCAGCATGTCCGGGCTAAGACCCTCTTCTCAACCCACTACCATGAGCTGACCGCACTGGAGGATACCCTTCCACGGTTGAAGAACGTGCACGTTGGGGCAACGGAAAAGAACGGTGAACTGGTCTTTCTGCATAAGGTTAGTGCCGGTCCAGCCGATAAGTCCTACGGGATCCACGTGGCCAAGTTGGCAGGAATGCCCGACCAGTTGCTGAAGCGAGCTGACCAGATCCTGCAGAAACTGGAGAATAAGGAGACTACACTACCGACTCCAGCTACTAAACAACCAGCAAGCTATCAGGTGACAAACTCATCGGCAGATCGGGTCCAAGAGAGTCCGGTCTCGGCTAGTGCAGAATCCGCACCTGCTAGTGCCAAGCCAGTACCAGCAGTGGATGCTAACGGGCAGATGGAGCTGTTTGCCCCGGCCCCAAAGAAGACGCGGTCTAATAAGGGGGACAAGATCCTCCATCAGCTTAAGGAACTCAATCTGATGGGGATGACCCCGATGGAAGTAATGAATCAGATTTACCAATGGCAGGAAAAACTGAAGTGAGGTGCGTATCTTGGGAAAGATTCACGAACTAGACGCGGTCCTAGCCAACCAGATTGCGGCCGGTGAAGTGATTGAACGACCAGCGTC
Source organism: uncultured Lactobacillus sp. (assembly GCA_945873395.1). Lineage (GTDB taxonomy): Bacteria > Bacillota > Bacilli > Lactobacillales > Lactobacillaceae > Limosilactobacillus. The sequence goes on from CAMCCW010000049.1 coordinate 4,798, forward strand.
GATCGTCAAGGAACTGGTTGAAAACTCGTTGGATGCCCACAGCAAGCGGGTCGATATTATCGTCGAAAACTCGGGACTCGATAGTATCCGGGTGATTGATGATGGCGAGGGGATCGCCAGTGATGACGTACAACTGGCCTTTCAGCGGCACGCAACTAGCAAGATTGCAAGCCGCAAGGACCTATTTAAAGTACAGACAATGGGCTTTCGGGGTGAAGCTCTGCCCAGTATTGCCTCCGTTGCGGATGTCGAGTTAGTGACTGCCCAGGCCGGTCAGGATGCTGGAACCCAGATTCATATTCGTGGTGGCAAGACCATGGATATGAAACCTGCGGCAGCGCGACAGGGGACCGATGTCCGGGTTACCGATCTCTTCTTCAACACGCCGGCCCGACTGAAGTACCTCAAGTCGCCGCAGACGGAGCTGACCCGGATTACCGACATCATTAACCGTCTGGCTCTGGCTAACCCAGCCGTAGCCTTTAGTTTTACCCATAACGGTAAGGAGATCTTTCGGTCGGCCGGTAACGACAACCTCCAACAGGTGATCGCGGCCATCTACGGAATTAAGGCCGGCCGGAAGATGCTGCCGATTGCGGGTGAGGATGATGACTTCAAGGTGACGGGCTTTGTGTCCTTGCCTGAACTGACCCGGGCTTCTCGGCAGTACATTACCCTGACCATTAATCACCGTTATATTCGCAACTTTGAGCTGACGAAGGCCATTATTCAGGGGTATGAGTCCAAGTTGATGGTCGGCCGGTACCCGATTGCCGTCGTCAACATCGATCTCGATCCGGTCTTAGTGGATGTTAATGTTCACCCGGCAAAACGGGAAGTCCGATTAAGTAAAGAGCCCCAGCTGACTCAGTTGATTGCGAAGACGATCAGCCAGCGAATTGCCAGTGAAAACCTGATCCCTGACGTCAGCCCCGATCAATTCGGGCCGAGTGCCGCTGACATCGCGGAACTTGACCAGCGCTTGAATGAGGCAGCCGGGCATTATCAAGTTAGTGGTGGCCCGGAACTAAATTCCGCTGAGGCGGCCCCAGAAGAGGAGCAGCCGGCTAGCCATTCCGTTGACGGTCCAGCTGACGCCGATGCTGATGACAGCCAGGTGGCGGCACCAGTCGTTATTCACCATGCTAATGAACTGAATAGTCCCGCAATGCAGGCGTTCGACCAGCGTTACCAGACGGAGGTTGACGCCCAACCATTTGGGCGACCGGTCGACACCCCAGCTTCAAGTCAGCCAATTCACTCGGCAGAAAGTCTGGAACTGGACGTCCACGATAAGAGTGACAAGGCTAAGAAGCGCTTCCCAGACCTTCAATATATCGGGCAGCTGCAAGGAACCTTTCTCCTGGCTCAGGCCGGGGATGGTCTCTATATCGTTGACCAGCATGCCGCCCAGGAACGGATCAATTATGAACGCTACCGCAAGGAGATAGGCCAGGTCAGTTCGGCTCAGCAGGCCTTCTTAGTTCCCCTGGTGCTTAACTATTCGACGGTCGATGCGATGACTATCAACCAGCACCTTGATACCTTGGCTGAGGTCGGCTTAAACCTGGAACCCTTTGGTCAGAATAGCTTTATCTTGCGTTCTCACCCAACCTGGTTTAAGGAGGGACAAGAGGAGGACACCGCTCGGGAGATGATTGAGTGGCTGATCAAGGATGGTAAAATCACCGTGCGGGAGTTTCGGATGAAGACAGCTATCATGATGAGTTGTAAACGGGCGATCAAGGCCAACCACCACCTTGATGATCGGGAGGCCAAGGCCCTCCTACGCCGTCTGCCCCAGTGTGAGAATCCTTTTAACTGCCCTCATGGTCGACCGGTAACGGTTCACTTCAACGACCAGGACCTGGAGAAGATGTTCAAGCGGATTCAGGATAGCCATACGCCGTTTGCCGACGAGTTTGATGATCATGAATTTTAGTGAAAAGTAGGTTGGATCAATGTATGAATATTTGACGGGACTGGTTACGAGTGTGACCCCCCAGTATGTTGTGTTGGAAGTCGGCGGAATCGGCTACCAGCTGTTTGTCGCTAACCCGTACCGCTTTCAGGAAGATTCTGAAAAGAAGGTACGAATCTATGTCTACCAGGCGGTTCGCGACGATAATATTTCCCTCTTTGGTTTCGTTGATCGGGCTGAAAAACAGCTCTTCTTACAGCTAATCAACGTTTCCGGGATCGGTCCCAAGAGTGCCCTGGCGATCCTGGCTAATCCTGATCATCAGGGATTGATTGACGCGATTGCCAATGACAACGTTGGCTACCTGACTAAGTTTCCGGGGATCGGTAAGAAAACTGCTTCCCAAATTGTCCTGGACCTGAAGGATAAGGTGGCTGACATGACTAGTACGCCACTACTATCACCAGCCGCCGGACCAGAAGAGGAGACCCCGGCACTGCGGGATGCCCTGGCGGCTCTCTCAGCGCTCGGTTACAAGGAACGCGAAATTAAACGGATCAAGAAGCAGTTACTGAAGGTCGATGCCACCACGACTCAGGAGTACCTGAGCCAGGCATTGGCGATGATTAATTAATGAGGAGGCGATTTGATGGCTGAGGATCATGGACTGATGTCCGATCACTCACAAGACGATGCAGAGGAGCAGATTGAGCTCACCCTCCGGCCCCAACGCCTGCGGGACTATATCGGCCAGGCAAAGATTAAGCATGAGCTGAGTGTCTACATTCAGGCTGCTCAAGCGCGTGAGGAAGCCTTGGACCATGTCCTGCTATACGGGCCACCGGGACTAGGGAAGACCACCCTGGCAATGGTAATTGCTCACGAGATGGGGGTTAATATCAAGACCACTAGTGGCCCTGCAATCGAAAAGCCGGGGGACCTGGTTGCCATGCTTAACGAATTGAAACCGGGGGATGTCCTTTTTATTGATGAGATCCATCGTCTTCCAAAAGTCGTAGAGGAAATGCTTTACTCGGCGATGGAGGACTACTACATCGACATTGTGGTCGGTGAGGGACCAACTGCCCACCCGGTTCACTTCCCACTTCCGCCCTTTACCTTGATTGGGGCTACCACCCGGGCGGGAATGCTATCGGCACCATTGCGTGACCGTTTTGGAATTGTTGAACACATGAACTACTACAACCAGGACGAGCTTAAGCAGATCATCTTTCGTTCAGCTAAGATCTTTAACACCAAGATTGAGGATGAGGGTGCCCATGAATTGGCGATGCGTTCACGGGGGACTCCGCGGATCGCTAACCGCCTACTCAAACGGGTGCGTGACTTCGCTCAGGTTGCTGGCAAGCCAAGTATTGACTCTGATACGGTCAGCAAGGCCCTCGACCTACTCCAGGTGGACCAGCGGGGGCTTGACGGAATCGACCGTAAGATGTTGTTGACGATGATCAACTATTATCATGGTGGCCCGGTTGGCCTAAAGACGATCGCGGCCAATATCGGCGAGGAGACTAATACGATCGAAGAAATGTACGAGCCCTATCTCTTGCAGATCGGTTTCATTAGTCGGACCCCGCGTGGTCGGGTCGTCACCCCGGCAGCCTATCAGCATCTGGGGATTAGTTACCCAACAGAAAAATGAAGGAAAAATCAATGAGTAAGAAGTTAACCTTTCAAATCAAGCATCGCTATCAGACGATGCGGACCGGAGTAGTAACGGTAAACGGTCGACAATTAGAGACACCGGCCATTGTCCAGACGGGGAGTGCCTTGACGACGCTGACCCCAACGGAACTAAGGCGTAGTGGTGTTCAAGCCATTAAGCAGGATGCAATGGATTACTGGCGTTCACCTGACGATCTAGGAGACCTGCATGACCTATTGGGGTGGCCTGGAATTCTGGTAACTGCCTCGGGAGCTGACCAGGCCTACCGCTGGGCCAAGCCACGGGGACGCAAGAAGGATGGGGTCAGTTTTCACGATCCCGATAATAATCAGTTACGGTTCTACACCCCGCAAGATGCGCTAGCTGAGCAACAACGTTTAGGTGCCGATATCAGCCAGGGCTTTGCTCGTGATGATGACTACTTTGCCCCAGTGGATGACCTTACCGCTGCGGCCACGCAAACCACTACCTGGCTGACAAAACAGCCGGATCTTGCAGGAGACCTGGCTCCAATTGTGGGTGGTGGATTGCTCTGGGTCCGGAAGGCCAGTTTAGCAGCTGTGCCGGACTCGGTCGCCGGTTATAGCATCATGGGAGTTACACTGGATGTACCAACGACTGAACAAGCTCGTCTGGTTACAGAGGTGGTTGCTATGCTGGATGAGGCTAAGTTGCGCTACTTGCCGACGACTGGCGACCTCCATCAGCTGGTTACTATGCTCTTGAGCGGCGTTGATTTGATCGACAGTGACCTGGCAGGACGGGAAGCTGCCATGGGGAACGCCCTGGTTGGTACCCATTGTCTTCACCTTGATCGAGAACACTTTGCTCATGATAATCAACTATTAGATTCTGAGTGTACTTGCCCTGTTTGTCAGGCAAAGGTCTCACGGGCGGCCATTCATCACTTACTGGTAACGGGACAGCCGGTAGGGGAACGCTATCTGCTCATTCATAACCTGTTCACCATCAACCAATTAGTTACCCAGGTTCGGGAGATGATTGCAAGGGGACAGGTAACGGCAGAACTGCGGAAATTTGCTGAACACTGCGACCAGTAGTGGCTTTTTATAATAAAGTTTGTTACAGTTATTGATGAGTATTTTTGAAGGGATGGATATTACTGTGAATAGTTTAACTTTTGGAATTTTAGGCGCTGCTGCTTCCGGCGCAAGTAATTACTCAGGAATCATCTTGATTCTGTTGATGATTGCTCTGATGTACTTCTTCATGATTCGGCCGCAACAAAAGCAGCGGAAGCAACACCAGGACATGATGAGCAACCTGCAGCCTGGAGATGAAGTGGTTACGATTGGTCGTCTCCATGGTAAGATCGACTCAATCAACCAGGCTGACCGGACCGTCACCCTGGACTGTGAAGGCATTTACCTGACCTTTGATATGGTTGCCATTGGCCGGGTTGTTAAGACCAATAGCGATAACAAGACAGCTGAAGAAAAGCCAGCGGTATCTGCTGCCCCAGCTTCTTCTGCTGAGAGCGCTCAACCAGCTGAAAGCGCCGAACCTGCCGAAGATGACAAGACCGCTGATTCAGCTGCCAGTCAGGCTGACGATCAGGAAAAGTAATTGACTAATTCCCCAAAAAGTGGGAAACTTTTAACGGACGTCTGATTGAATGCACTTACCAGACATTTAATCGGACACGACGTTTACGCGTCCTTATCCCTTGCTGAGGGCTGCATTTCCTTAGTGAGACCGTAAATACAGGAGGGAAAATCTAATGCAAATCGGATTGATTGGTTTAGGTAAGATGGGTATCCACCTTTGCCAAAACATGTTGCGCAACGACAACCAAGTGGTTGCCTTTGACCTTAATAAGAAGTCAGTTGATGAAGCTGCTTCTTACGGTGCCGAACCTGCCTACACCTTGGAAGAAATGGTTAAGAAGCTTAACCAACCACGGACTGTTTGGGTCATGGTTCCAGCCGGCAAGCCAACTGACTCTACGATGGACCAGTTAGCTAACCTGCTTGACGCTGACGACACTGTTATCGACGGTGGTAACACTTTCTGGAAGGACTCCATGCGTCACAACCGCATGTTCACCGAAAAGGGTATCCACTACTTCGACTGCGGTTCTTCAGGCGGTTGGAAGGGTGCCCTCAAGGATGGTAACTTCATGATCGGTGGGGACGAAGAAGACATCTTCAACGAACGTCTTGCCCCACTGTTCGATGGAATTGCTGAAAAGGACGGTTACCTTTACACTGGTAAGGCCGGTTCTGGTCACTACCTCAAGATGGTTCACAATGCTATCGAATACGGTATGATGGAAGCCATGGGTGAAGGTTTCGAAGTTCTGGAAGCTTCTGACTTTGACTACGACAACGCTGCCGTTGCTAAGATGTGGAACCACGGTTCTGTTATCCGTTCATGGCTGATGGAACTGGCTCAAGAAGCCTTTGAAAAGGA
>CAMCCW010000050.1 GCA_945873395.1 uncultured Lactobacillus sp.
CTTGCTTAATCTACGTCACTAAATTCGTTCAAGTTATTTCTTGCAATCTGCCAAATACAAAAGAACACCCGCAAAACTGCAGGTGTTCTTTTTTGTTACTCAGCCTTAGACATTCTTAGTTCGTCTGCATAGGCGTTTAGCTTGCGGAGCCGATGGTTAACTCCCGACTTTGAGATCGGTCCACCCGGCACCAGCTCACCGAGTTCCTTCAGACTAACTTCCTGATGGGCCAGCCGAGTCTCGGCAATCTCCCGCAACTTATCCGGCAACGTCTGGATACCGACCCGTTCATCGATCAGACGAATGTTCTCGATCTGCCGGGTCGAGGCATTGGCGATCTTATTCATATTAGCATTTTCGCAGTTGACCAGCCGATTGACTGAGTTCCGCATATCCCGGACAATCCGGACGTTCTCAAACTGCAGCATCGAGTTCGTGGCCCCGATCAATGACATGAAGTCGGCAATCTTCTCCGCCTCCTTCAGGTAAACAATGAAGCCACTGCGCCGGGCCGTCGTCTGGGCATTGAGGCCAAACTTGTTCATCATCTGGGCGATCATCTCGTTATGCTCCTCGTATAGGGAGTAGATCTCCAGGTGGTAGCGCGACGTCTCGGGGTTATTAACCGAGCCCCCTGCCAGAAAAGCCCCCCGCAGGTATGACCGCACCATCCATTCATCGTCAAGCAGCTCCAACGGAACCCGTTCCTTGATCTGCAGATTTTGTAAGATCCCCAGGTCATCGAGGACATGTTGGGCCGCATAGCGCAAGCGGACAATGTACTGATTGTTCTTCTTGAGCTTCATCTTGCGCCGCACCACGATTTCACTCTCTACGTGGTAGAACTCCTTCAGTAGCGAATAGATCCGCCGGGCAATTGCCGGGTTCTCCGTCTGAATATTCAAGATCAGTTGGTGGTTGGCCAGAGCGATGCTACCGTTCATCCGAATCAGAGCCATCAGTTCGGCCTGGGCGTTCTTTTGGTGAACCTTGATCGCTGTCAATTCCTTCTTTACTTCACTCGCGTACGACACAAAATTACCTCCTAGTCATGGACCTGGTGCAGGCGATTAATCAGCTCAGCCACCACCAGATCGCGGTCGTGAAAGGCCCCATTATCCTTGAGGCGCAGGAAGTTAGAACTGATTACCCGGCAGCCCTGGTCACGTAATCCTTGGAAATCGTGACCAACCGGTTGGGAAATCTCGTTCCATTCCTGAAAATCAATATAGTTTTTCGGTACTGGTCGGATGTTGACTAGGACCGTATCAATGAAGTTCCTGCCGAGGTGCTGATTGAGAACCCGAACATGGTCGGCATCGGTAAAGTGATCGGTCTCCCCCTTCTGCGTCATGATGTTGCAGATATAGACGACCTCCGCCTTACTCTCGCAGACGGCCTTACCGACCTCATCGATCATCAAGTTCGGCAAGATACTGGTAAACAGACTTCCCGGACCTAAAACAATCTGATCGGCTTCCTTGATGGCTTGGATAACCTCAGGCACCGGTTCGGCTTGGTGGCCATCCCCATCATTTGACGGAGTAACCCAGACCCGCTTAATCTGCTTGTGGGCCGCGGTGATCTCGGATTCGCCACTCAGAGTCGTCCCATCCGTGAATTCGGCGTTCAAGGTCAGTGGCTCGTTGGCGACTGGATAGATGTGCCCGCGGATTTTCATCATGTCGGATAACTCTTGAACTGCTGTAAAGATCCCGCCCTTCATCTCTGACAGGGCCGAGATAATCAGGTTACCGATGGCGTGACCCGCAAAGAACTGGTCCCGGCTGTTGAAACGGTACTGGAAAACATCTAATTCCAACTGCGGCAGCTCTGATAAGGCCACCAGCCCATTGCGAATATCACCAGGTGGTACCACGTTAATGTAGTTACGCAGGATACCAGATGATCCCCCATCGTCAGCGACCGTTACCACGGCAGTGATGTCGACGTCCTTGTCACGCAGGCCGCGCAGGACAACGGGCAGGCCGGTTCCACCGCCGATCACCACAATCTTTGGTTTACGAAACATAAGCGCTGTCTTCCTTTCTATTGTGCCTTGTCAACATCACGATGATAGAGGTTAACCTGATAGCCACTGTCCTTCAGATCAGCTGCCAGCCGGTTGGCAATCGTCACTGACCGGTGCTGGCCCCCGGTACAACCAATAGCAATCGTCAAACTGCTCTTACCCTCATGGATGTAACCAGGCAGGGCGCCCTTGATCAATGATGACAGGTGCTGGTAGAACTGCTTGGCCTCATCACTCTTCATGACGTATTCCTGGACTGCCCGATCATTCCCCGTCTGGTGCTTCAGTTCCGGAATGTAAAACGGGTTTGGCAGGAAACGAACATCCATGACGATGTCGGCATCCAATGGCAGACCATACTTAAAACCAAAGGACATCACTTCAACATAGAAGTTACTGCCCTCGCCGTGACCAAAAAGCTTGTTGATTCGTAGCTTCAGGTTTCGCGGCGTCAGGTTTGTCGTGTCGATGATCTCATCGGCCTGACTCTTCAGCTCGGTCAATAGCTTTCTTTCCAATTCCACCCCATCCAGGAGCCGACCCTGGGGTGCCAACGGGTGCGCACGTCTGGTTTCCTTGTAACGAGAAACCAGGGTAACATTGTCTGCATCCAAGAACAGTAAGCGCACCTGTAAATCGTCACGCTTCCGTAACTTTTCCAGGCTCGGCAATACCTTACTGTGGAAGCCGCGTGAACGCAGATCCATCACCATGGCAATCTTATCGAACTCGCCAGAATTCTTGATCACGTCCACAAATTTTTCAGCGAGGCTCGGCAGCATATTATCAATTACGAAGTAGCCAAGATCCTCAAAGCTGTGGATGGCCACCGTCTTACCGGCGCCGCTCATCCCCGTAATGATCACTACCTGCATCTTATCAGCCATTTATTTTTCCTCTCTTCTATCAGGACTACCCAAGTATTGTAACACATCAAGCCGGGCGTGTCTTATAATTACGCGCCGGGGCTCAGGAACGGTGGTTATCATGGTGGAGATTTTCCCAGGTAACTGCATCCACGTACGGCTGAACGTTAGCCAGCGTCAGCTCCTCATCGCCAAAGCATTTGATCCCATGTTTCTGGAGTAAAGCCGCTGTAACGCCCTGCCCTGGAATCTTGTTCCCAGCAAACTTACCATCATAGACCAGCTTGGTTCCGCAGGCCGGACTCTTCTGTTTCAGGAAGGCCACCGTGACCCCATGATCCTGGGCAATTTTCAGGACCATCTCAGCCCCCTGGAGATATTCCCTAGTCACGTCGCAGCCCGCCCGATTCATCACTTTGGCGCGGCCGGCCAACACATCCTGGCCAGTGCCACCCTGGATCTCCGCTGGGACACGGGGTGTCGAAAAGCCACCCATGATCTCCGGGCAGACTGTGACCGCCTGGCCCATCGCCACCAGTTTAACTGCCAGATCATTACGGGCGTTGCCACCATCGTAGCGGACATTGAAGCCAGCTAAGCACGCACTAATCAAAATCATCACCATCGCCTCCTCACTTCCAGGATACACCAAAAGGGAGCTTCACCAGCATGAAGCTCCCTTTTCGTTTTACTTATTTACGTTTCCGCCGACTCTTCTTGGCTGCATGAGCGGCCATCAGCTCGCGGTCCCGGTCCAGCATCTGCTTGAGGTACTTACCGGTGTAGCTGCCCTTGACCTGGGCAACCTCTTCCGGTGTCCCGGTAGCCACGACCTGACCACCGCCCTCGCCGCCTTCTGGTCCGAGGTCGATCAGCCAGTCCGCTGACTTCACCACGTCGAGTTCGTGCTCGATCACCAAAACGGTGTTCCCGGCGTCCACTAACCGTTGCAGGACACCCAGGAGGCGCTTGATGTCATCCATGTGGAGTCCGGTCGTTGGTTCATCCAGGATGTAAAAGCTCTTGCCGTGGGACTGCCGATGCAATTCGGCGGCCAGTTTCATCCGCTGAGCCTCCCCACCAGACAGGGTGGTTGCGGGCTGTCCCAGATGAACATAGCCCAGGCCGACGTCCTCAATTGTCTGCAGCTTCCGCCGAATCTTTGGGATGGCACTGAAGAAGTCCAGAGCCTCGGAAACCGTCATGTTCAGAACTTCGGCAATGTTCTTCCCCTTGTACTCCACCTCAAGAGTCTCGGAATTGTACCGGGTCCCGTGGCAGACTTCACACGGTACGTAGACATCAGGCAGGAAGTTCATCTCAATCTTGATGATCCCGTCCCCGTGACAGGCTTCACAACGACCACCCTTGACATTGAAGCTGAAGCGGCCCTTGGTGTAGCCCCGTACCTTGGCCTGGTTGGTCTGGGCAAAGAGCTCTCGAATATCATCGAAGACCCCGGTGTAGGTAGCCGGGTTACTCCGTGGGGTCCGGCCGATCGGTGACTGGTCAATGTTGATGACCTTTTCGATGTTATTAACCCCGGAGATTGACTTGTACTTCCCTGGCTTGGCGGAGTTGTTATTGAGTTTCTGGGCCAAAATCCGTTTCAGAATCAAGTTAACCAGGGTAGACTTTCCGGACCCGGAAACTCCGGTGACACAGATGAACTTACCGAGTGGAAAGTCGACGTCGATATTCTTGAGGTTGTTGGCGGCGGCCCCCTTCAGGATAATGTGCTTACCATTACCCTGACGACGCTCTGTCGGCACCTCAATCATCTTTTTACCAGACAGGTATTGCCCCGTCAGTGACTTCCGTGACCGCATGATCTGCTTTGGCGTCCCAGCGGCCATTACCTGACCACCGTTTTCACCGGCACCAGGACCGATATCAATGATGTAGTCAGCCGCCCGCATCGTGTCCTCGTCGTGCTCGACCACGATCAGAGTGTTACCAAGGTCCCGCATCGCCTTGAGTGAGGAGATCAGACGGTCGTTATCCCGTTGGTGCAGACCGATCGATGGCTCGTCCAGTACGTACATCACGCCGGAAAGGTTGGATCCGATCTGGGTGGCCAGCCGAATCCGCTGGGCCTCCCCACCAGACAGAGTCCGGGCCGAACGACTGAGAGTCAGGTAATCAACCCCGACATTCTGCATAAAGGTCAGCCGATCCAAGATCTCCTTCAAAATTGGCTTAGCAATCTGTTCATTTTGTTCTGACAGCTTGACGTTCTTGAAGAATTCAATCGACTTACTGATCGGCAGGTCGGACACCTCACCGATGTTTTTCCCGTCAATTTTCACGGCCAGAGCCCGTTGGTTGAGCCGGTAACCGTGGCAGACCGGGCACGGCAGCTCGGTCATGTACTTGCGCATCTGCTCCCGCGTGAAGTCGGAATTGGTCTCCTTGTAGCGCCGCTTGATATTGTTGATAACCCCTTCAAATGGTACGTCGACGTCCCGCACCCCACCGAAGTCGTTCTCATAGTGGAAGTGGAAGGTCTGGTCGCCATTGCCGTAGAGGACCATCTTCTGTTGTTTCTTAGGAAGCTTGTTGAACGGCGTGTCCATGTCGATGCCGACCGCCTGGCAGAACTGCTCCAGCAGCTGTGGGTAATACTGGGAGGAAATCGGGTTCCATGGTACCATAGCGCCTTCACGGAGGGTCTTACTCCGGTCCGGAACAACTAGGTCCACGTCGACCTCAAGCTTAGAACCCAGGCCCTCACACTCTGGACAGGCACCAGTTGGGGCGTTGAAGGAGAAAAGCCGCGGTTCCAATTCACCCACCGTGAAACCACAGATTGGGCAGGCATACTTCTCGGAGAATGGAATCGGGTCGCCACCGATAACATCCGCAATGGCGTATCCATCACTGAGCCGCAGGGCCGCCTCAAAAGAGTCAAAGAGCCGGGAGCGGATCCCGTCCTTGACGATGATCCGGTCGATCACCACGTTGACCGTGTGTTTCTTGTTCTTGTCAAGGTCCGGAACCTCATCCAGGTCATAGGTTTCACCGTCAACTTGAACCCGTACAAAACCTTCCCGCTTGATCTTGTCAAAGACCTTCTTCTGGGTTCCCTTCTTGTCCCGAACAATTGGTGACAGGATCTGGAGACGGGTCCGCTCAGGCAGCTTGAGGATTCGATCTACCATCTGGTCTGGGGACTGGCTGGTAATCGGAATGTTGTCGTTGGGACAAATCGGGGTACCAGCCCGCGCCCAGAGCAGACGGAGAAAGTCGTTGATCTCGGTAACTGTCCCAACCGTCGACCGCGGGTTGTGTGAGGTCGTCTTCTGGTCGATCGAGATAGCCGGAGAGAGGCCGTCAATTGAGTCAACGTCTGGCTTGTCCATCTGCCCCAAGAACTGCCGGGCATACGCAGACAGACTCTCGACGTACCGCCGCTGTCCCTCGGCATACAGGGTATCGAAGGCCAGGGAACTCTTCCCCGACCCGGACAAACCGGTAATCACTACCAGCTTGTTCTTGGGAATCGTTACATCAATGTTCTTCAGATTATGGGCACGGGCCCCATGAATCACAATCTTATCGGTTGCCATCACTTATCCCCCTTATTTCTTCTTCGTTTTCTTTCCCGTCATCTGGGCCTTCAGTTCCATGACAGTGTCACGCAACGTGGCGGCCTGTTCGAAGTCTAAACGCTTGGCGGCTGATTGCATCTGTTCCGTCAGTTCGGCCACCATCTTCTCCTGGTCAGTCCGCTTCAGCTTAGCAAAGTCACGGGTCGTGAATTCAGTGCTGTCTTCCTTTTCACCAGTATCCTCACTCGGCTTCGTTGCCGTGATCGCATCCTGGATCGGCTTGATGATCGTCTTTGGCGTAATGTGGTGTTCTTCGTTGTACTTCATCTGGATCGACCGCCGCCGCTTCGTCTCGTCGATCGCCTTCTGCATCGACTCAGTGACCGTGTCGGCGTACATGATAACCGCACCATGCTCGTTCCGGGCGGCCCGACCGATCGTCTGAATCAGTGACCGCTCGTTCCGCAAGAAGCCTTCCTTATCCGCATCGAGAATGGCGACCAAGGAAACTTCTGGCACATCCAGTCCTTCACGCAACAGGTTGATTCCGACTAGAACATCGAATTTACCCAGCCGCAGGTCCCGGATGATCTGGGTCCGCTCCAGGGTCTTGATGTCACTGTGAAGGTACTTCACCTTCAGACCAAGATCCTTCAAGTAGTCGGTCAGGTCCTCTGACATCTTCTTAGTCAGGGTAGTAACAAAGACCCGCTCGTTACGTTCAATCCGCTTATTGATCTCACCGACCAGGTCATCAATCTGGCCCATCACTGGCCGGACCTCAATCGTTGGATCCAGCAGACCGGTTGGCCGAATGATCTGTTGTACAACGTGGTCCTTCTGCTTTTCCTCATACGGTCCAGGGGTCGCCGACATGTAGACTACCTGATTGACGTGCTTCTCAAACTCCTCCAGCTTCAGGGGCCGGTTGTCGAGGGCACTCGGCAGGCGGAAGCCGTAGTCGATCAACATCTGCTTCCGGGCACGGTCCCCATTGTACATTCCCCGTACCTGAGGCATTGTCTGGTGGGATTCGTCAACCACCATCAGGAAGTCCTTCGGGAAGAAATCCAGCAATGTGTACGGCGGTTCACCGGGTTTACGCCGGTCCATGTACCGCGAGTAGTTCTCAATCCCGTTAACATAACCGACTTCCCGCATCATCTCAATGTCGTAGCTGGTCCGCTGCTGGATCCGTTCCGCCTCGAGGAGTTTCCCCTCGCCGGTAAACTTCTTGACCTGCTTCTTCATGTCAGCCTCGATCTCCGGCAGGGCCAGGTCCATAATGTCTTCGTTGGTCATGAAGTGGGTAGCGGGGAAGATTGAGACTTCCTCCCGGTCTCCCTTGACTTCACCGGTCAGGGCATCTACTTCGCGAATCCGGTCGATCTCATCACCGAAGAATTCGATCCGCAGGGCGGTCTCCCCGTGTGATGCCGGGAAGATCTCCACCACGTCGCCATGGACCCGGAAGCGGCCCCGCTGGAAGTCGATGTCGTTCCGGTCATACTGAATTTTGACCAGGTCGTTTAGGACCGTATCGCGCTCGATTTCTTGACCGACGTGCAGGGAGAGGACACTGTTCTGGTACTCGTTCGGGTTACCAAGGCCAAAGATACTGGAGACAGAGGCCACTACGATCACGTCATTACGCTCCAGGAGGGCCGTCGTGGCCGCGTTCCGTAGTTTATCAATCTCATCATTAATGGAGGCATCCTTTTCAATGTAGGTATCACTGGATGGGACATAGGCCTCGGGCTGGTAGTAATCATAATAGGAAACGAAATATTCTACCGCATTATTAGGGAAGAACTTCTTCATTTCACCATACAGCTGCCCCGCCAAGGTCTTGTTATGGGAAAGGATCAGGGTTGGTTTATTCACGTTGGCAATCACGTTGGAGATCGTGAAGGTCTTCCCGGTCCCCGTTGCCCCCAAGAGAATCTGGGCCTTCTCCCCCTTCTCGATTCCCTGAGTCAGCTCAGCGATGGCCTCGGGTTGGTCCCCCGTTGGCTTATAGTCTGAAACAAGGTCAAACTTCTTGTCTGGCTGTCGATAAATCACTACTTGTACCTCCCTAATTAACCGTTATACGTAGAAAAAGAGAAAGGTCGCCCTTTCTCTTTATTTAACTAATATTCAGTTTAGCATCCAAACATGCATTCGTCTATCAATATGAAACGGTAATAAAAAAGGCCGCAGAAAACTCCGCGAACCTTTAATGATGATTTAGAAGTGACGTTTACGTAAGCACAGTAGACTAAGGCTCCCGGTAATCAGTCCCATGATAGTAGCAAGAATTGATTGGCTGTTACCAGTCTGCGGTAAGCCTTGACCCTCTCCTTCTTGATGATCAGTAGCCACATTATCAGCAACTGTACCGGATTGACTAATTTGCTTTGTCATTGATGAGGCGTTTGCTGCTGATGAAGAAAATGAAAGTGATCCGTGCCAAATTCCTTAGACACGGACCTTTTAATTCATTAAACAAAAGGCGCCAAGAAAATATCGTTTGATAATCTCTTAGCGTCTAAAAGTATACTGTATAAAGCTGGCCATTATAAATGCAGCTTTATTAATTAGATTATTTAGTTTTATTTATCAGTAAACATTATTTCTGATGATAAATCACTTTAGTATTAATATCGCCATCATCTGGTGTAATCGTCGCAACCTCAGCTTTATAGCCATCCAGTTGCGGAACCGACTGGTTAGCAAGGGCCATAGTTGGGTCATTAGGATCATTCTGATAGATCGGTTGGTTAACACCGTCAATCTCTTTTCCTGTCTCATTGATTGGAACGATCTTGCCTAAGTGACGGTAAACGACGGTGTGGTTAAGTTCGAATGGCACGGCTACTGGTCCCTTAATCCGGTGATCGATCGTATAATAACCTTTAATCACAGGTACCGGAACATCCTGGTAGCTCTTGATATCCCGACTGCCATCACTGTGCCAGACAGAATCCTGGACATTATCATCCAATAGCTTGTCCCCCGCCTGGTTCATGAAGTGCACCGTATAGTGGTGAACTTCATGATGGTCGTCATCCGTAGTTGGTTTAGCAGAGGATTTCTGAGTATGCGCATCATCCACTGCCACATAGAAGACCTTCACATCCTTTAAAGGATCGATAGGGGTCAGGCTCTTCAGGTTGTTCACATAGCCTGGCACCTTCGGAAGGTCCTGTGCAGCGACCTTGCTGGCATCGGTAGGGTCGTTTCGGTACTGAACTGCTTCGACATTCGGAATTGGTTGGCCATTACTCGTTATCGGAATAATTTTGCCCAATGAGCGGTAGATAATCGTACTGCTCAGGTCCTGCTGAGCAACGGGTTGTCCTGGCACTGCGGCTTCCTCAGCCAGGTATCCCTTAATCACAGGGGCCTTTACCGTTCCGTACTCCTCCTTGTCCGGTAACCAATCACCATCTTGCTTGACCACAGTATGCTTAGTAACCTCATCAAGAATAAACGGACGCCGCCAAACTGCTTGTTGACTCTCCGCTGGATGCAGCTCTTTCCCCTGCTCATCGACGAAGTTAACCGTCAGAGTGTAGGAATGGGCCGAAGTATCATCCGACGAAATTCCTTGTTGTGCGGCCTCCGCTGGTGTTACCACCTGCCGCTTGTGCTGAACTAGGATCGCAAAGACCTGGTTCATCTGGTCATTCTCCGAGTAGCGGGCACCGTTTGGAAAACCATTGTAAGCCAGTTCATAGCCCTGTTGTCCTAAAGCCGCCAAGCGTTGATCAGGCTGATAATTAATCAATTCACCCGTTTTTCCAGCCGCCTGATCCTGAGCAAGGACTTTCCCGGTTTCCTTGTCAATATAGCTGAAAAAAACCAACTGTTGAGTATTCTTCTCCTCTTGTTTATCCATTGAAAATCCCCCTCACAAGCGTAGATAATTTTATAATTATATAAATTATTCTATGATCATAACTTAATGGTGGATTATAGAATGGTGGATTATAGAATGAAGTTAGCCACCTAATTGGTGGTAAATGCAAAAACG
>CAMCCW010000051.1 GCA_945873395.1 uncultured Lactobacillus sp.
TGAATAAGCTCTGGGCACTATTCAATAAGTACCGTTCAATAATCGCCTACCTGTTCTTGGGCTTCGACAACACCGACGTCAATATCGGGGTGTTCCAGTTTCTCAGTTCTGGGGCACACTGGAACTACCAGCTAGCCAACGTAATTGCCTGGTTTCTATCAGTACTTGTTGCCTACTTCACCAACAAGGTCTGGGTCTTTGGTTCCCACTACTCAACCGTGAAGGCTTTCCTCAAGGAATTCTTCTGGTTCTACTTCTACCGGGGCCTGACCCTGATCATGGATGTGATCATCATGTACGTTGGGGTTAGTCTGCTGAAGTTTGACACACCGATCCAACAATTGATCGTCAAGATTATCGATAACGTTGTCGTGGTGGTTGCCAACTACATCTTCTCCAAGTGGCTGATCTTCCATGATAACCGTGACATTGTCAATCACAGTGCTAAAGAAAAATAACTATTATATAGAAAACGACTGGCGGGTACTTCCTCGTCAGTCGTTTTTGCTTACTTAGCTTTAAGGTAATCCTCGATAATGTTTAGGATACGGGTGCTGGCGTGTCCGTCCCCAAACGGGTTCGGGGCCGTGACCATCTCCTGGTAAGTGCGGTTGTTATTTAATAATTCAAAGACGGCCTGCTGGATGCTGGTCGGATCGGTCCCCACAATCCGAACGGCCCCAACGTCGACGGCCTCCTGGCGCTCCGTCTTTTCCCGCAGGAGGAGCACCGGCTTGTGTAGGGCCGGGGCCTCCTCCTGGATGGTTCCAGAGTCCGTGATAATCAGGGTGCTCCGGGCTGCAATATTTAGGAAATCATCATGCGGCAGCGGCCGAATCAGGTGAATCCGTTCCCGGCCGCCGAGAATTGAATCGGCCAGGCTCATCACCTCTGGATCCGATGCCAGTGGGCAGATCAGCTCCACATCCGGATTAGTCTCCACAATGTCGCGGACCGTGTGGAAGACCTGCCGCATTGGCTCACCAACATTCTCCCGCCGGCTCATTGTCAGGATGATCAAGCGATGGTCGGCAGGGAGGCGGTCAAGCAGGTCACTGTGAAATTTTGATGTGAGGGCCGCCTTCACCGCATCAATTGACGTGTTCCCCGTGACGTAAATCTGCTCGGCAGGGTGGAATTCCTTCAACAGGTTATCCCGTGCACGGGTAGTCGGGGCAAAGTAGAGGTCGGCCAGGTCATCGGTCAGGCGACGGTGGATCTCATCGGGAAACGGCGACTCCTTATCATAGGTTCGTAACCCCGCCTCGACATGCCCCAGCGGTAGATGCTGGTAAAAGCAGACCAGGCTAGCAGCCAGGCTAGTCGTCCGGTCCCCCGCCACCAGGACCATGTCCGGTTGACTAGCGTGCATCACATTATTCAGGTTGTGGAGCAGCTTACTGAGTTGTTCGACCAGGTCGTATTCCGGTCCATCGGCAACATCGAGGTTAAAATCGGGGGTGATGGCCATGCGGCCCAGTGCCTGCCGCAGTTGCTCCTGATTTTGCCGCTGGGCAGTCGTCACCACAGTTGACTGCCAGGTTTCCGGCGTGGCCTGCATCTGTTCAATTACCGGTGCTAGTTTCAACGCTTCTGCCCGTGTCCCAAATAATGACATAATTTTATACGGCCCCTGCACGACAATCTCCCTTTCATGTTGTGACAATTTGACTTTACTAATGTACACAAAAACCGTGTCGGAATGGTTCGACACGGTTCACAGTGATGATCCCATCCGGGCTTGAACCGGAATCGACCGCTTAGGAGGCGGATGTACTATCCAATTATACTATGGGACCAAACAAAGAATATTATCGCATTTTCTCCAAAGAAGGTAAAGGCGGTAATATTCTTTTTATTTACTTGCCCGCGTTCTTGCGCCGGTGCTTGAGCCGGATTCCTTTGTTCTTCCGGTTCTTCTTGTGGTGCTTACGATGCGGCTTACTGAAACTGGATAAGGTCTTGTGAACCCGCTTCTGGACATTGCCATCGTCATGCTGCTCTTCCTGCAGACGGCGACTAGCTTTCTTGCCCAGTGAAACGACCTTTTGGCCCGCTACCGGCTTCTGATCCGTCAGTTGGTCATTACTGATGTACATCCGTACCAGCTCGGCGTCGGTATCCTTCAGGAGCTTCTTGAGGTCCCGAATATCGTGGTCATCGCCGAGGTTCAAAACAACTCCCGGCTCACCCTGCCGGCCCGTTCGTCCCGCACGGTGGATGTAGACATTTGTTTTCTTCGGTAGGTCAAAGTTAACCACACCTGGTAGCTTAGGAATGTCTAGTCCCCGTGCTGCCAGATCAGTGGTCAGTAGGAGCTTCAACTGACGCTTACGGAACATCCGCATCGCCTTCTCACGCTGCACTTGGCGTTGCCGACCACCCAGGGTACCGACAGCAACGTGCTCGTGCCGCAATCGGCTCGCCGCATAGTTCAGAGTTCGGGTACTATTGAAGAAGACCAAGGCCCGGAAATCTTTTACACTGGCCAGGCGGCGCAGGGTCGCTGTCTTCTGTTGGTTAGTCCGGGCGGTCAGGTAACCGTGCTTAACCGGGCCCCGGGAATGGTCGGTGTTACGGACATCGAAGGTCACGATGTCTCGGCCAAACATTACATCCAGGTCATTAAAGACGGGCGCCTTGGTGGCCGAGAAGAAAGCTAGTTGGGTGCTGAGTGGCGTGGCCCGCTCAATGTCTTCAACCACGGCTTGAGTATCGTCCTGCAGGAGGTCGTCCGCCTCATCGATTACCAGGGTTTGAAGGTGACCGAGCTTCAGATGGTGGTTATCCAGCATATGGAGGACCCGACCGGGCGTCCCTACAACAACATCTGGATGCTCGTGTAGTTTCAGCACCTGACGACGGAGGTTCGCACCCCCAGTCAGCGACTGAACCTTTACCCCAATCAGGGTAGCCCATTCGCGCATCACCCGTGCCGTCTGCAAGGCTAACTCTTGAGATGGGGACAGCACTAACAGCTGGGTTCCCGTCCCCGGCATCACCTTCGGCAGCAGAGGCAGCGTGAAGGCCAGGGTCTTGCCGGAACCAGTCGGGGCAATCCCGAGAACCGACTTGTCATTCTCCAAGGCTTCGGCTACGACAGACTGGATCGCCGTTGGTTCCTGGTAACGTTCATTAAAGTGTTCTTGAAATTGTTTGATCAATTAAACATCATCCTATTCCTGATCATTGTCAGCGGGGAAAACAAGGTTAGCGGATTGCCGCATTGAGTACATTACGGAGTTGACCGTCCGGGCCAGATCCATCCAGTGCTTGTACTTCTTCATCTCTTCCTCATCGTCCGGGTTGTTGAAGAGGTCGGCAAAGTCGTTCATCTCATCGGTCATTGAGTTCTTTTCAACTGGGGCATCCAATGGGTGGGCTTTCTGGTCGGCATCGTAGTAGGTAACCTTCTTGGTGTCAAAGATACTGTCGAAGACCAGGGTGTCCTTAAGGCCATAGACTTCAGAATCAAGGTGGGAGTTAGCCGTCTTCCCGAAGTTCAGGGTGACGGAGAAGTCCTTGTAGTCCAGGATGGCGACACCCTTGGCATCAACCCCCGTCTTGGCCAGGGTTGGGTAGTAAACCACCGTGGAAGGTTCACCGAATAGGGTAACCGCACCGTAAACCGCGTATACCCCCAGGTCCATCAGGGCACCACCGGCAAACTTCAGGGTGAAGATGTTTGGATATGGCTTATCGTCTGCTAAGACCTTGTCGTAACGGGATGAGTACTTCATCACCGTGATCGTCCCACCTTGGCAGTGGTTCTTCTTCATCTCCTCAGCCTTAGCGAGGGCTTGCTTATAAAGTGGCGTGTGGATGTGCCGAGCTGCTTCCACCAACCGGGCCTTCGGGTGAGCGGCCAGGAGTGACTCGATCGCACTAAATTCGTCCGGGTTAACAAAGGCTGGCTTTTCAACGATGATGAACTTATCGTTTTCAATTGCTAAACGAACTTGTTGGTAGTGCAAGCTGTTTGGTGAGGCAACGTAAACAACGTCAAAGTCCCCTTCTTCAAAGAACTTGTTCAGGTCGTCGTAGAATTCGGTGGCGCCGTATGGTTCACCAAATTCCTTGGCCCGTGCCATCGTCCGCGAATAAACTGTCGTTAATTGGTACTTACCAGTTGTCTTAGCGGCATCTAACATCTGATCAGTAATAATATGTGTTCCAATAATTCCGAGTTTAAGCATTTTCTCGTCTCCCTTTACGTTTACTTAATTTGCTTACACTTAATTTTACCAATTATTGCGTGATTTTAACAGAAATGAAATCTTCTTATAATACAAATATGTGTATAATAAATCTGAAGCTTAAATTGACTTATCACACAATTAATTGAGGAGACTGATGAAATATGAAGAAAAAGGGAATGTTACTTTTCGGCGCGGGACTGATGGCTGGACTCAGCAGTACTTTCGGGTTCAGTCACGCGAAGAAAAATAACACCACGACCGCGTTACCGATTTTTTACACTGGCACTTGGCAATATTATGATAAGGAACGCGATCGATCCCATAAAATCACCATTTCTCCTGAATTAAAACTGGGCATCGACAACCAACCTATTCCGGCAACCGTTCAGCAAATCAAGGCTGACAAGCTTGTCTTCCTCGATAAGTTCGGCTACCATATCACTATTCGCGCTAATGAAAATCGGCCCGTCTCACTTACAGACGAAGCCGATGATCAGGTTTACGCGATTCAACCACTACAGTAATCTATCCGCCGTTAACGACGGCTTTTTTATTTTTAAATTATTGTCTGCCCTTGTACTGCCGGCGTAATGGGGCCCGGTAGTCATTCATGAAATGCAAGATCTCCTTAAAGCTGGCACTGAAGCAGAGGCTATTCAAGTAGCGCTGCTCCAGGAAGCCGGCTTTATTCATTTCACCCAGAAGTCCTTTTAGTGGCGCATAAAAGCCATTGACATTGTAAAAGGCCACTGGCTTTTCGTTATCGCCGAGGGTCATCCAAGACGCCGCCTGACTAACTTCCTCTAGGGTGCCAAGGCCACCTGGAAGAGCCAGCATCCCGTCGGCAAGTTTCATCATTGTCTCCTTCCGGGTATCCATGTCATCAACCAAGTGCAGGTCGGTGACATTCTCCATAGTGACGCCGCGGCCAGCAAGCTGCTTGGTGATTACTCCATGGACAACGCCATGACCGTCAAGGACGCCTTTAGCAACTGCCCCCATCAGGCCATATTGCCCACCACCATAAACCAGTTCAATCTGGTGCTTAGCCATGGCTACTCCAAGATCATGAGCAGTCTCTTGGTATCGAGAATCGTGTCCATCACGTGCTCCACAATATACTGCTAATCTTCTAATCATTCTCTTCATCCATCCTTTGTAATGCTGCCAGTTGCTGTTTAATCGTCGCAGCGGCAGTCTTGATTCCTGCTATTTCCACCGGGTATAAGTCGAGGAGCAGCAGGTTGCCAACTCCCTGCCGACCAATCAGTGCTGGAAAGCTAACATAGCCTTCGTATTGTGGCTGAAAAATGGCTACCGGGAGCGCTAATTGCTCATCAGTAAGAATTGCTCGAATAATGCGAGTAGTCCAGGCACAGGCAGCACTCGCGTTGTAGCCCAATCCCTGCAAGGTATACCAGTTACTGAGATCAGCATTGACCTTTAGGTGTTGCTGATCCAAGTGGTGACCATTGATCGTCTGGTCAAGTGCCTGACCATTGACGCGGACAGTCGACCAGGCAAAAACCTGTTGGCCGTCGTGTTGACCATAGACAAAGCCCGTCACATTAGCAGACGATAGATTGGCTGCTGCCGCAATTGCCCGGTGCAGACGCGCAGTTTCTAGGACTGTGCCAATCCCCAAGACCTGCTTAGGTGGCAGGAGTAGTTGCTGCTGCAGGTAGGCAGTTACCGATTCATTGGGGTTGGCCAAGTTTAAGACGATGCCTTGGAAGCCACTAGCCTTAATCTGATCAGCTACTTGCTTGATAGCATCATGGTTAAAGGTCAGCTCGGCCATTGGCTGGTCCGCAATGAGGCTACTCTTCCCCACCGCTATAACGATAATCTGTGCATCAGCCAGGGCCGCATAGTCCTGGATGGCAATCTTTGGATGACTAGCCAGCGCCGTCTCAGCATCCTGAAGGTCTGTCTGCAAGGCCAGTGCCAATTGATCATCCTGGTCAATCAGGACGAGCTCATCTGCCGCCGCAGTCATCACCAGCTGGTGGGCCAATAAGCGACCGACGTGACCTAAACCAATAATTCCAATCTTACTCATTTCTCTCACCTTTATTTCCCGGGAAATTAAAAAAGCCGCGGCTCACCATCGCCACGGCTTTCCCCTTTTAAATTCTCAAACTACTGTTCTTCCTGAAAAGCCTGTGCCTCAGGGAAAACATTGAGGACAAACTCACGTGGTCCTTTGCTGAAATCAAATTGACCATCTGGTTGATAGGTCTCCTGGTGATCACCAACTGACAGCACGATCTCTGTCGGCTCCAGACGAGTGTGAATGCCGAGTTCAATTGCTGCTCGAACTAGCCGCTGGGCATCGTCAGAGTATTCATCACTAAGTGCCTGCAGCGGATGTTGATAACCAATATTAGCCGTGTAACGGTCGTTAGCAACCTTCAACCCAAATGAAAGCAAGTTACCGTTCTCCAATTGGTCGGCCAGTTGGCCACTGATGGTCAATGATGGGTCATCAATCCGCCGCTGGGCAAAGGTCAAGGCTAGACGATATTCACGTGGGGCGTTGAAGTCTTCGACGAACTTCTGCAGTTCCAACATTAATTCGTTGGCCGCCTGCTTCATCCAATCGGTCTCGTCTTTGGCCTTCTGGAGGGCCACCTCATTGTTAAGCTTCCGAGCTTCAACCAGGCGGTGAGCCAGGTTATCTGGCAATGGCGAAACCAGGCTGTCCAGCAATAGGAGCTCCAAGAAGTTAATCGTATCATCACTGATCCCAGTCCGTGATAATGGATCCAGGTCGAAGTTCCGAAATTCCAGGTAGTTGATTCCGTTCCTGAGAATTCCTGTCAAGTCGTTGTTGTCGTGGTTATGCCGACGCATCCGAACAGGGCCAAAGAATTCCTTCAAGCTGTAGAAGTTGCCATTATCAATGTACTTCTGAAGCTGGGCGAAGTGTTCCTCCAGTGAGGCATAGGTAACTTGCTCAGTTGCCAAGTTATCATCACCATAGTTACTGCACCGCAGACTCCGTACTGGCAATTGCAAGTCATCTGGGAAACTCTGTGGCATATCCTCGGTAACCGGGCTAGCACCAAAGAGGTAGGTGAAGAGCCACTGGTAGAGGTAGAAGCGCTGAGCCAGTTTGAAGTAGAGGTGGTTTTGAAAATCGGTCAGGCTCGTGTAACGATCAGTATAGAAGCGCTTGTACAGTTCCTTCACCAGATCATTGTCCAGGCTAAAGTTGACGTGGACGTCCCCTAAGATTTCTTGGGCAATCCCGTACTTCTTACCCAGATAGTCGTGATTGGCTTGATCCCAAGGCTTGCTGAAGTCGGTCTTGAGAAAATCTAAGTCATTCTGGTACAGCGGTGCTGGGGCCATGCTCAATGGCCAGAGGCGCTCATCTTCATGCAAGTGAGCAATCATAATCTGCTCAAGCACCTTCAGATGACGAACAGCCCGCTTACTGCCGACAACTGGCTCAGTCTCAAAATCAATCATATCGTCAGTATAGCCGGAGTTTAAATACAAATTATGTTGCCGGGATCGCAGGTCAACTGGATACGAATAACGGCTGGCCCGCCCATTCGTTAATACCCGGTGTTTTTTTACTTCCAATCCAAAGCGACAGGCGAACATCTTCGCGTTCATGGCCGGCTCATTCAGTGCCGCCTTGATCGCATCGTACTTTCCAGTCATCGCTTCTCCACCCCCATCTTTTTATCTCGCAATCAACTGTAACACTTTTGGGATATAATGAGCAAGATTTTAATTTAATTCCGTAACATTAAAAGGAACGGCCCTGCCGACGAGCAGATGTCGTTCCTTTATTTTATTTTGTAATATAGTCCAACAGCTTGAACATTACCTGTTTATTTTCTGCTGGAACTCCATGGTCAATGATCTCTTGCGGGGTCTGGTGCAGGTCGTTATGGTCAAGCGGGTATTGACTGTCGTTGACCGCCATCTCCCGGACATTATCGATCAGCGGTTCGAAGTGGAACTGCAGGCCGATTACATTATCGCCCAGCAAGAAACCCTGATTTTTTACCAAGTCACTGGAGAATAATAGTTGAGCTTCATCCGGTACTTGGAACATTTCCTCATGCCAATGCAGGGCTGTCAGTTGTTCAGGAATCCCTGGAATAACATCTGACTGACGATAAACCGGGGCCCAACCAACTTCTTTATGCGGGGCCTTGTCAATTTGGTAGCCAAGGGTCTTGGCAATCTGTTGGGCACCATAGCAGGCACCAAAGATTGGCTTATGCTGGTCAAGTAGTTCTTGAATCAGCACCCGTTCCTGCTTGATCCATGGCAGATCATCGTTTGGGCTCATTGGTCCGCCCAGTACTACCAGGAGGTCCGTCTCATCAGCAGTTGGTAGGTTACCGAACTGGTAGGGATGGTAAACGTAGAAGTCATGGCCGTGCGCGTGTGCCCAATCCTGGATGGAACCCGGTCCCTCGTTTGGCGTGTGTTGCAAAACATTAATCCGCATGTTAAATCCTTTCCATCGACGGCAATGTTGGACTAGGTATCGCCTGCAAGTACCTAAGATGGCATTATTTTAACACACTATTCGATGAGGAGGTAATGATGAAGCAGCAAAATATTACTACTTGCGCGGACACCCTCTTTTACGTCTGTCACTTATTTTATTTCCTGGGAAATAATTTTCGATTGCTGCTGGGTGGGTTGCCTTGAGCAGGGCAATGTCAGTCGGAGTCGCACACCCATGATGATAACGAGCTGCCGCGTACCGTACCCGACTGACTGGTACCCAGTGATCACCCGCCCATGTTTCTGCAAGCCGTGGAGCCGCTGTTGGACCATAACCTTTTCCCGGACGGACACGGTCTAACCGCCAACTCGGGTAAGTGATCAATTCGGCGGTTGGCGTGCGCTCATGCCAACGAGCCTCGTAGTGCCAGCCGGCACGTTGCCAGGTGTATTTAACCTGGTGATAACCGTTTTTGAATTGTACCTGATGGTCTGCGCTTTGCGGGATCGACCAGGGAGCGGTAGTGCGTAAATTCAATATGTTGATCTTCTTTCTTGCATTTCATACCTATATCCATAGTCTACTTAGAAAAATGATTCCTATCAATATATCTTATATGTAGACTTAAATAGCTCCCATATCATAAATCAAAACTTTTACCCCAGCATACTCAAAACGCCTCTCCCTCCTTATTGGTAGTTTTAAGGAAGAAGAGGCGTTTATTTAATAGGTGAATAATTTTATCTAATCAGCATCAATTATGCATTAACTTCTGCCAAACTAGCAGCGTAGTCGATCCCCTTAGCATCAAGGTATTCGATAATCTGATTAATAGTAATGAATGGAACATGAACTCGTTCAGCAAGCTTAGCCAAGCTGTCGCGACGAGCCATCGTACCGTCGTCCTTCAATACTTCAATGATAACTGCAACTGGTGCCTTGCCAGCCAGGTATGCCAGGTCCACCGCTGCTTCAGTATGACCGATACGATCGCGCAGACCATGGGGTTGAGCGTAAAGTGGTTGAATGTGACCTGGATGGTTGAAGTCGCTAGGCTTGGCATCTGGCTTAGCAATCTGGTGAATAGTTGCCGCACGATCATAGGCTGATACCCCAGTCGTAACGCCAGTTGCTTCGTAGGTCCCATCGGTCGTAACCATGAATGGCGTCTGGTTTGGATCCGTGCTGTGTTCCACCATCTTCTTGAAGCCCAGACGGTGTGCAATGTCTTCACTCACTGGTACGCACATCAAGCCATTGGCTTCCTTCAGCATTTCGTAAACTGTATCGGCCTTAATGCCGTCCCCTAACGCAACCAGGTCACCTTCATTTTCCCGATCTTCGTTATCGGCCAGAATGATGTAGCCACCATTTACCAATTGGTTCAATGCTTCTTCGACGGTTGAAAATTGACTCTGCATAATTGAATTACTCCTTTGAAATTCGCTAAACAATAGGACAACCACATTCGAATGTGTCATTATAATAACGAACAATATTGTTTAAATCAACCCATTTTTAAAATAAAACATGAACATTTTAAAAAGCTACGAATTTAAAGTTTGCCTATTGTGATAAAATAAAAAGCACCTTTCGCGGATAAAATAATTTCCACAAAAGGTACTAAAAACGGCTCTTTGTCAATCGGTAAGGATGAAGAGATTTTTGAGAACTAGATTAAGCCA
>CAMCCW010000052.1 GCA_945873395.1 uncultured Lactobacillus sp.
AAGCAGGGTCTCGGTGTGGGCACGGCGAAACGCTGCTTTAATGAAGTACTCTTTAGCAGTTACCAACGAATCTGTTCGATGTCAACTGCTAAACGATTTCTCATATGGTACTTTATCACCATTTCGTCGTTTATGCAAACACTTTATTAAAATTTTTTAGCAATTAATAGGCTGACGTCAACCGTCACTTCACGGAACGCTGCAAGCTCTTCGGAGGTCAACTGTTTGGCGCCCCGGCCCCAGTGCAGCGGGGTCATCTCGACCAGGGCCGCTTGCAAACCATCCGGGATGGCGAAGCGGTAGCAAACTCGTTGTGTCTGGTAATTCGGGTAATGCTTAGTAAACAGTTCCTTGACCCGGGAATTATCATAGTTGGCGTGCTGATCTTCGTTGTCATACAACAAGTGGCGTAGTTCTCCCAGATAATTGGCGTTTGGAATAACCTTGACCAGCGTTCCTCCCGGGGCCAGTACCCGGTTAAATTCCGCGTAGTCCGACGGTGAAAAAAGCTCGACGACGGCGTCAAAAGTGTGGTCATTAAATGGCAGCTGCCGCAAATCGGCCACGCAGAAGAAGGCGTTCATCGTCAGTTGCGTCGCCAGTGTCACTCCGGCCTTGGAAATATCAAAGCCCACCAAGCAGTCATCTAGGTTCGGGCGCAAAGTCGCTAATTGATAAAGCGGGGTTCCCTCACCCGTCCCCACATCCAGAATCTTTAGCGGATGGTTTGGCAGGGCCGCAGCGACCGCCTCAACGATTGGCTTAAACAGGCCCGCAGTCAGGAGCTGGCGCCGGGCCAAAAACATCTCCCGGCCGTATTCCGTGTCGGCCGCCCCGTTTAGGAAATGCAGGTAACCGTGCTTATTGAAGTCGATACGGTGGCCTTGGCTGCAGATAATACTGTTTCCCTGCAGCTCGGTGAATGGCTCGTGACAGGTTGGGCACCGAAAGAGGTCTAGGTGCTGGCCCACAAACTGCCGCTGTTTTTCTATCTTCTTCACAATTGATCCGTCCTTTTTAGTTTTTCTTAATATTAATAGTTTACCATAGTCATAATTTTGCTATTATATAAGTAAGCATTTTCAAAGGAGGCTCCCAAAGTGGAAGAGAATTTTTTAATTGGAACTTATACTAAGAAGGACAGTAAAGGGGTCTATGCCGTCACCTTAGACGACGATGCCGGCAAGCTCTCTAACGTCCGGCTGGCCATCCCATCACAAAAGCCAGCCTACCTGCAAGTTGGTAGCAACGACCGGGTTTACGCCATCAAGCAAATTGACGACCAGGGTGGGGTCGCATCCTACTCCCTTAAGGACGACAATGCTAAGATGCTCAGCAAGGTCCTGGCTGCTGGGGCCCCACCGGCATACGTTGGCCTCGACCGTGAACGCCACCTGCTCTACAGTGCCAACTACCACACTGCTAAGGTCGATGTCTTCCGGATTAACGAAGACGGCACACTGACGCAAACTGATTCCGTTACCCACCAGGGAGCTACTGGTCCGCGGCCAGAACAGGAAGCACCACACGTTCACTTCGCTGACCTGACCCCTGACAAGCGCTTAGTTGTTTGTGATCTGGGAATGGACTTAATCGTGGTCTACGACGTTTCGGCTGATGGTAAGCTGACCGCTGTTTCCCGTTACAAGTGTGAAGATGGCTTTGGTACCCGGCACATCGCCTTCCACCCGAATGGCAAGTACGCTTACGTACTCGGTGAACTGAGCAGCAAGATGGAAGTCCTGAAGTACAACGCCAGTGACGCCAGCTTCACCCACGTCCAGACAATTAAGACCATCCCGGATGATTGGACGGCTCACAACGGTGCTGCTGCCATTCGTTTCTCCAGCGATGGTAAGTTCATTTACACCTCTAACCGTGGTGAAAACACGATCGCGGTCTTCGCTGTTCAACCAGACTTCACCGTCAAGCACATTCAGTCCATCTCTACTGAGGGTGACTTCCCACGGGACTTCAACCTCAGCAAGGATGAGTCTTACTTGCTGGCTTCTAACCAGAACTCAGACAACCTTACCCTCTACAAGCGGGATGCAACCACTGGTAAGCTGGAACTCCTCCAAAAGGACGTTGCCTGCCCAGAACCAGTCTGCGTTATGAAGTGGAAGTAATTAGAAATTATCTAGCGTTCTCTCAAACATCATTTTTAAGCCCTCTGCGTTAACGAGGGCAAACTAAAAGGTCGATGGCAATTGCCGTCGACCTTTTAGTTTGGTTCTTTTAATTCAAGCGCCGCGATGGCTGCCCGCATATCTTCCGGCAGCGAGGCCGTTACAGTGATGTAGTCCTGCTTAAACGGACTGTAGAACTGCAGCCAGTAGCAATGGAGGGCCTGACGAGCGATCAGTGCTGAGGACTGGCCATACATTTCATCCCCAAACAGTGGGTGGTCCAGGTAGCTGAAATGCACCCGGATTTGATGAGTCCGCCCCGTGTGTAGGCGGATTTTCACCAGTGTCCCCTGTTCATTGCTATCCTGGACCCAGTACTCGGTCACTGAGGGCTTACCATCCCGGCCGACCATCCGTTGAACGAACGATTCTGGATCTCGCATAATCGGGGCATCAATATAGCCGTGCTGGGCCGCAAGCCGTCCTTGCACCAGGGCCAGGTAGTTTTTCTTAACCAGGTGGCGCTTCAATTGCCGGTCCAAGACGGCGTGAGCAAAGCGGTGTTTAGGAAAGATCACTAACCCACTGGTGTCCTTGTCCAGGCGGGTCGCCACATGAATCACCTGGTTCTCGTACCCCTGCTCTTGGTAGTAATACTTAACCCGGTTGACCAGGCTGTCAGGCACTGCCACGTGGTGGGCCGGAACAGTCGCCACCCCCGCCGGTTTATTCAAGACCAGGAAGTCACGGTCCTCGTAGACAATCTGGATCGGGGCCGGGTAAGACTCGACATACTCATTCCCAGTTTCGGGCGGCAGCACCAGGGTGAAGGTGTCACCGGGATGGACCATATCAACCGCCCACTTCTCCTCACCGTTGATCAGCATCTTGCCACCGTGGTAGATTGCCACCTTCAGCAGGGAACTGGTTACCCCCTCCATTCTGAGAGCCGATCGTAGTCGCCGGGGTACCTGGTGCTGGTATTTCCACGTAAACTCCATTACCGGGTCCCACCGATGAAGGAATCCTTGACCCGGTTCCAGAAGTTAGTGTGCCGGTAACGGGCAAAGTTAATCTTCTTGTCAGAAACCTGGTAAGCCAGTTCCATCAGGTAACGCTGCCCCTTCTTGTTCTTCAGCATGACCTGGTCACGGTCACAGGTCATCACGTGGCCGTTAACGTCCCGCAGCCGCAGCATCAGCTTGGTGTCGGCCCCGAAAATAATTGGTGAACCCAGGGTCCGGAAAACCCGGTTGTTCAGTGAGGCCATTTCGGCTAGTTGGAAACCGACGCTGTGCGGATCCATGATGGCACCACCAACGGACTTGTTGTAGGCCGTGGAGCCGGTCGGTGTTGAAATGCACAGACCATCTCCCCGGAAGTTTTCAAACAGCTGGTTATTAATGTAGACGTCACATACCATCGTCTTGGTGATGTTACGGATCGTCGACTCGTTTAGGGCCACGAAGCTATCGACCATTCCATCCGAGTAGACCGCCTTCATGTCGAGCAAGGGGTAGGAAACCGACTGGCCGCTGTCCTTAACCAGGCTATCAACCAGGTCATCAATTTCGAAGTTCCGCCAGTCGGTGTAGAATCCGAGGTGACCGGTGTGAATCCCCACAAAGCGGACCCGGTCCAGCTGCTTTTGGTAGTGATGGAAGGCCGATAGAAGGGTGCCATCCCCGCCAATGGTGATGACGACTTCAGGCTTCTCCTGGTCATATACCAGTCCGGCCTTATCCATTTCGGCGCGCAGGAGCTTAGTGACCCGCTGGGACTCCGCTGTTTCGTTATTATAAATCGCTACTCTCATTGTGTGAGCCATCCTCCTTATCATGCTCGTCATCCTTCTTCAGTGGTTGTGCGGCCCGCTGGGAGAAAAGGGTCTGAGCCTCCTTGATTTCTTCGCGAATCTCTGACATCTCATTATCCAGCCGGAAAGCCGCCTCAGCCGCCCGTTGTAGCCGCGCCGATAGCTCTTCCGGGAAGGCCCCTTGGTACTTGTAGTTCAGGGAATGTTCAATCGTAGCCCAGAAGTTCATCGCCAGGGTCCGTACCTGGATCTCGGCCAAAATCTTCTTTTCCCCAGTCACAAGCTGAACGGGGTATTCAATGACAATGTGGTAGGACCGGTAGCCACTAGGCTTAACGTTGGTTACATAGTCCCGCTCCTCCAGGATAGTCATATCGCTGCGCTGTCGCAGTAAGTCCACCACCACGTAGATATCCTCGACGAACTGACACATGATCCGCAGACCGGCGATATCCTGCATATCCTGTTCCAGTCGGTCTTCTTGAACATGACGGCGAACCATTTTTTCCTTGATACTATCGACGGGTTTGACCCGCCCAGTGACGAACTCGATCGGCGAGTGCTCACCCTGTTCCTGATACTGTTTGCGCATCCCGCGCAGCTTTACCTTTAATTCATTGACGGCCTGTTGATATGGCAATAGAAAGTGCTGCCAATTTTCAA
Organism: uncultured Lactobacillus sp.; assembly: GCA_945873395.1. Classification (GTDB taxonomy): domain Bacteria; phylum Bacillota; class Bacilli; order Lactobacillales; family Lactobacillaceae; genus Limosilactobacillus. The sequence continues at coordinate 4,609 of CAMCCW010000052.1, forward strand.
TCATTATCAAAGCCTCCTGTTAAATCTGAATATTATTTTAGCATACTTTAATGAACTGGTGGGGCCGATGCAGTTTACTTTACAAGCGGCACTTTTTTTGCCACAATTGAAAATGTTTACAAAAGAATTAATGTTATTATCGATCGGAGGAGCAGTCGATGCTTGAGATTCATTTGTTTGTCAACCCCTTGGGGATGCGTTGTTTCCGCTGTGAAAATGACGTTTTACGGGTAGATCATGAATTGAATACCAAAATTAATTATCAATTTGTCCCACTATTTAACATGCAGACAATTACGGATACGTTACGGCTGTATGGACTCAGTAGCTGCAATCTGAAGGTTCGCCAGCACGTCGCTGACACCATCTTCCAGGTTATCTTAGACTACAAGGCTGCCCTCTTCCAGGGACGTAAGCGGGGCCGCCGTTACCTACTACAGCTCCAAGATGCCATGGTCAAGGAACAGGCTGATTATTCTCGGCAACTCGTCGAACGGGTCGCCAAGCAGGCCAATTTGGACCTGGAGATGTTTATGGAGGATCGGCGCTCCAAGCTTGCCCACCAGGCCTTTCAAGAAGATCAGCAGATGGCTGCCGAACTAGGGGTTACCCAGACAGCTACTGCAGTCGTTTTTGACACCGACCAGACGGACTACGGATACTTAATTGCGGACTTCGATTATGAGACCCTCATCCAGGCCTTCCGTGAAAACAAACTTAATCGGCAGCAAAGTGCGGCTCAGTTTGCAGCACAATTCCACCGACCATCTTTGAAAATTATCCAGAAGTAAAAAAGATCAGGAGATTCCTGATCTTTTTTATTTATCAGTACTGGAGCTTAGCCTTCCCAAACGCAATTTTGACGAGCTTGCCTAACAGGGCCGTGGCTTCCTTCATCGCAATATCTGCCATCTGTTGGTTGGCCTGAGTCAATTGCCCCTTCGGATCATCCCCGCTAACCTGTTGGTCTGTTGTACGTTGAAGTTGGCGCGTGGCCGCAACTACCTTTTGCTCATATGCCTCAACCAGCGACTGAACTTGAGCATAATGCTGGTCACCGATTGCAGCAATGGTATGCGTCAACCAGTACATATTGTCGGATGCATAATCAACCGGGGTGTCACGATAACTGGCTGGTGTATCGTTGACGTTCGCATAAAATGGCACCACCGTGTTAAAGGCGTTAGGGCCAAACGCCAACCAATGAACTCCGGCAATGGCATCAGGGACATCGTTACGAATCTGGAGGATATGAAGTTCCAAATTCCGGTTGAGGGCGATCGACCGGTATGGGGCACTGTCATGCTCATAAGGATCGAATGACGTGTTCTGATAGTGCGAACTCATCACCTGCTTGATCTCCTCAATCGATAGTTTGTGCCGTGGATGACAGATGAACGGCAGATCTTGATCGGTCGGTTGACCCACCGGTGCGTCACTGAGCTGGTGTTGAACATACCAGGCCCGTGGATTGTTATAACGGGTATCGGTAATCGTCTGACTACCGAAGATTTGCCGCAAATTATAGTGACCATCGAAAGACGGGTTGAGTTGATTTTGATCAATCAGGTCCTTCAGGTCAGCCGAGCAAGCGGTATCGGCAGCCGTAAAGTCAAAGTCAGCGATATTCAGCCGGTTCGGGGCAATCACGAAGGCATCGTCTGGAATCCGGACCGCGGCCCAATGATGACCACCGATTGTCTCTAGGTACCAGACCTCGTTATGGTCACCAAATGAGATGGCGTTGGATTCGTAAGTCCCGTACTTGGTGAGCAGCTGGCCTAATCGTTCGACCCCTTCCCGAGCGGTCTTGATATATGGCAAAACTAGGGTTACAAAGTCCTCTTCACCAATTCCATCGGCGGTGTTGAAGGGATCAACCCCGAGAATCCGCGAATTAGTCGTAATTGTCTCGGTCCCGGTCATGCTAACGTTATGTTCGTTAATTCCCCCAGCCGCAAAAACACCCGCAGAACTGTCGGCATCCGGAGTGGACGTGTAGCCAACCGGGTTGTCTGGCAGATCGATCTTAAAGTCAGTCGTCTTGTTCTCGTAATGGCGTGGCTGATCGGCCGCCTTAACATAGACAAAACGCTGCGGATCAAAGGCGTTACCATAGTCCTCCTCACGACAGACGATCGTTGAACCGTCAAGAGTGGCCTTCTTCCCTACTAAGAGTGTTGTACAAGTATGCTTTTCCACTATCTTCATCCCCCTTTTCCTTTTATTTTAAAGCAATCGCTTGCAAAAGCCCACCCCGATTAAGCAAGTTCACCTTTTCCGGTACATTGGCAAACCACCGTGGGTATTTGAAAAGAAGGTAGCCACCAGGACAGGCAAGGAGAACTCGATAACTCAACAAGTCGTCAGTAAAGCTCGCGATTAATTGTTGCTGGATAGCAGTAGCATCAAGACACCCATAGCCTAACCAGTGGTCGCCGGTAAGCTCATTCAACCACTCTTCCCACTCCTGACAGGACCAATAGTGAAAAAGCGCCTGGTTCATGAGACAAACAATAATCCAAATCCGCCACAGAATCACTGGCTCGTCAATAGTTGGCCAACTGGGAATGATGTCATGGCAGACCAACGGACAAGTGGCCAGGGGACGGTGACCTGGTGAGCCAACAACTAACTGGCGAATAAACATTGGACACGGGCCACGGCCATACTGAAGGGCACTGAGTCGACGCATCTGATACTTAACAATCGCACGCGGCCCCATCACCGGATGACGGATAAAGGAACACCTTGCCAGGTCGCGTTTAACAACCAGGTGCCCTACCTGGGTATCCCAAAAGAGGAGGCCAGGGTGGCCACTGACCTCCTGAGTAAACTGGGCGATCTTGGCTGACTGTAAATGGCGTCTCTGATAAGGCGCACCCAGTAGCCAGTGAAAGTAAATACCACACTGACGATAACCGGCATTCCGTTCTAAAAGACGCTGCAGACTCAGTGGGCTGCATTGAAATTCAATCGCCACCTGCTTATTCCCGTCCGTCAGTAGTAGGTCGGGACGCTGGTTGATCGCTGGTAGATAGGCTTCTAATTCCACGTGCCGGCCCTGCTGTCGATACCATTGGAATAACTGCCGCTTACCAAGCAGGTGCTCTGCAGTCTCACCCTCACCAAGCTGACACTTACTCCCCGGTCGATGAGCAAAATGGGCAATCTTGTGACGGCCCCGCCGGAGAATCACCGGTTCGCCGCAGCCCGGACAGGAGTACCCATCTTTATCGCAGACATCTTCGGCCAGGATCAATTGACCTCTTTTCATCGCAACTAGCACACCGTTCACCCCCTACTATGTATATACGGTAGGGAAAATAAAAAGCACGAGACCAGTCATCTCGTGCTTAATTTTAATTGAAGTAGTGGCGAATGGTGTGCAGGGCCGATACCGCCATCAGTTTTTTCCCGTGTTCACTCAAGTACACCGGCGTCACTGCGGTTGGGTTCCCGTACTCGTAGGCAAGCGCTAAGCTATCCTTGATCAAAGCATCACCGTCGACCGTTTGAAAGTACTGTAAGGCCAGGTAATATTTACCATTGTACTTATAGAGCTCACTCACAACATCATCATCTTCAGCAATTCGGGCAAAGTCGATCAAATCTTCAAACGAATCGAAGACCACGACCCGCCAGCTATTGGCATGGTGTGACTCCATCGAAGGCGCCTGAGCCATCTCGACTGGCTGTGGCTGGGGATTTTCATTAGCTTGATCCTGCTGAGCAGCCGAAGAAGACCGCGCCAGATTCTGCTTGATGTATTCAGCAATCTGCTTGTTGTTAGTAGCCTGATCGCTATCAGGATCGTTGGGATCACTCTTACTGATGAACAGCTCCAGGCCATTCTGCGTCGGCATTACTTGAAATGTCACCGAATCGTTATTTTGAAACTGGTGGTCGGTGTCGACTTCACGTAAGATGCTGTAAAAGAAATCCTCGATTTGTTGATGATCACCCAGGAGATCCAGGATGGTGATCCCACGGGCACTTAGATCATCATTATTGATTAAGACGCGAATCGTGTTTTTATTAATGTGTTCCATTTCCATTGGCAGCACCCCCTAGATCCGCAATTTAAATCATTAATTACTATTTTAAAGCCTTTCTCATAAAAGTAAAGCTAAAAGCGGGAGCGCGACAGAAGTCATTTATGGCTTCGTAGTCATGCCCCCGCGAGTACAAATAGGCCTCAAACGTTCGGGTTTCCCGAATGTTTGAGGCCATTTATGTACCGCGCTGTTGACTTTTGATCTATATTAATAGATTTAAGTCACAGTCTCAGGATTAAACTAAGTTTGCCTTCCGTTGTGCCTCTGCTAACTCGAGGGCCCGAACCTTCCGTGGCAGGAAACGCCGAATTTCGTCCTCGTTGTAACCAACCTGTAGACGCTTATCGTCCATAATGATTGGACGCCGAAGCAAGCCCGGGTTCTTACTGATCAAGTCAAAGAGTTGTTTCATTGGCAGTTCATTTAAATCCACGTTTAATTTCTTATAAGCCTTGGATCGCTTAGATATAATATCCTCAGTTCCATTTTCCGTCATCCGTAAAATATTCTTGATCTCATCAAGTGATAACGGTTCAGAAAAAATATTTCGTTCCTTAAATGGAATGTTGTGTTCTTGCAGCCAAGCACGCGCCTTGCGGCAAGAGGTACAACTTGGAGACGTGTAGAGAATAACCATTAAATAAAAGCCTCCTTAAACATTAGTAACGACAACATTCATTAATACAACTAATATTATACTATCTTCTAGCAGGCGATAAAAGGGAATCTGGCAAATTTATTGACTTTTTGTAAGTAAATTTACCTTTATTTAATTATTGACTACTTAATCCCGTCTTTTGGCCTAAACTGTACTATAATAAGTAGCGTATATATTGAATTAGGAGGGATCTTCGTGTTAACTAAAGTAAGTTTTACATTTGGCTCACACCAAGTCTTAGAAGATATCATTAAAAATAACCCTGATCGCCAGTTCAAGTTAATGCAGGCATCCACACATAGCAATAAACTTGCCCTGTTCGACCTGTCAGGAAAAGATTCAATATTCAAGTCACCGGTTATTCTTACCGTCCTGAATGCTTCACTGAATGCTAAAATGAATGGTGTTTTGTATTACCAATCATTCCAGGTCAATGGTGATCGGCAAGAGTTGCTCAACAACAGCCTCAATAAAATTGTCGAAGATGCTCCAAGTATCGCTAATGGTTTCCTTTTGACCTCTGTTGCTAGCCAAAGTCAAGGTTCAACCCTCGTCTTACTATCCGCTTGGAATGATTTTGAAGACTTAACCGCTTGGCGTGAGAGTGACTCCTTTAAGTCACTGACCAACTTCACCACGCTGGGCTCAGACAACAACTACTACGATGAAATCTATCGTCCAACACGTTAATTCATCATTCTCAGATTTACGGTAAATGAACGATCAAGTGATTTGATCGTTTTTTATTTTTAAAACAAACAAAAAGCCAAGTGCAACAACACTTGACTCACTGACGGTCCGTACGAGACTCGAACTCGTGATCTCATCCGTGACAGGGATGCGTCCTAAACCAACTAGACCAACGGACCAAAATTGCGGGGGCTGGATTTGAACCAACGACCTCCGGGTTATGAGCCCGACGAGCTACCAGACTGCTCTACCCCGCGATAATAAAAGTGACCCGTGCGGGATTTGAACCCACGATACCAGCGTGAAAGGCTGGTGTCTTAACCACTTGACTAACGGGTC
>CAMCCW010000053.1 GCA_945873395.1 uncultured Lactobacillus sp.
ATTAAACTTCAAGTTAGTCTTTATTGTTTTGTTATAGAAACTATTTATGCAGTGGTTCAAGCTAAAAGGTTGGCTTGATCTTCAGAGCTTCCTGACGGCTGAAATCTGCGTCCGGATACTTGTTCTTGAGGGCCCGCAGGAGAAGGGTCTTAGCAATCTCACCGTTCCGGGTCAGAATTGGACCGTGGAAGTAGGAGCAGTAGGTGGACTTGTAAATGGCTCCCTCGGTGTGGTCTTCACCATTATTACCGTGCCCCTTAACAACCATTCCCAGTGGCTTTTCACTCTTACCGATAAAAGTCCGTCCGTTGTGGTTTTCAAAGCCATGATATTCCTGACCGTTTTCGGGGTTCTTGATGGTGATGTCACCGATGAACCGGTTGTTATCCTGACTGAGCGTGTAGTGATCAAGAATCCCCAGACCAGGGATCTTCTCCCCGTTGGCACCGATGTAGTAATGGCCTAATAGTTGGTAGCCTCCACAGATTGCCAGCATCGGCTTATTATCGTTGATGAACTTATCAATGCCGGCTTTCTTGTTCGGCAGGTCGCGGGAAACGACGAGTTGTTCGTAGTCCTGACCACCACCGAAGAGGGCCAGGTCGAAATCGTCGGGATTGAACTGATTATCGATACTGATGACCTTGACACTGATGTCCGCATCCATTTGCTTGGCATAGTAGCGCAGAGCAATGATATTGCCAACATCACTATAGGTGTTCAGCAGGTCGCCGTAGAGGTGGGCGAGCCGAAGATGATACTTTGCCATTAGTCCATTCCACCTTTCTTGATGTATTCCTTTTCTGCCAGGAGCTTCCGTAACTGCAGCATGGCCGTGTAGGTAGCCAGGATGTAGACGTGCTCGGTTGGCATCTGCTTGATCTTGTCGATTACCTTGGTGAGGTCCGGTTCGTGCCAAACGTTATCGATCCCTGCCATCGTCAGCCGGGTAGTGATGTCCTTGTAACGTTCACCACCGGTCATGTACTGGGGAATCTGATGGCGGGCCAGCTTTTCAAAGTCGCCATCCCAGATCCAACTGGTGTCAATTCCGTCGGCGTAATTGGCATTGAGCAGGAAGACAAAGCTGAACGGTTTCGGGTCGGTTTCAATCATGTCAAGAACCTGGTTGAGACCAACGGGATTCTTGACCAGGATGATCGTGACTTGCTTGCCGTCAACGTTGATGATTTCCTGACGACCAAAGACCCGTTCGTCAGATTCAAAGGCGTGCTTGATCTGTTCTGGATCCACGCCCATGAAGCGTCCTAGGGAGTAGGCGGCCAAGGCATTGTAGATGTTGTAGAGGCCCCCGATTCCAATCGTGTACTGATGTCCATCGATCTCGAAAGTCGAGTTAGTTGGGGTCAGCTTGTCGATCTTGGTGACGCTATAGGTCAGTTCGGGCCGCTTGAAGCCACAGTGGGGGCAGAAATAGTCTCCCAGGCCGGCGTAGGTCCGCATGTGGTACTGCAGGATGTGCTGGCACTTGGGACAGAGCAGGCCGTCGGTGTTGGCTGGCGCGTTGAAAGCCTCGTGGTGCTCATGATTGAACCCGTAATAGATGATAGGGTTGGGCAGGTCCTTACTGTGGAAGAGCTGCTCGTCCCCGTTAGCAATGATCGTGGCCTTAGGTGCCAGCTTGACCCCGCGGAGGATCTTGTTGTAGGTCGTGTAGATCTCGCCATAACGATCCATCTGGTCCCGGAAAATGTTGGTGAATACGAAGACCTTGGGGGTGATGTAGCGGCAGACGATTGGCACATTGGCTTCGTCGACTTCCAGCACCGCCAGACCCTTCTTCTTGGCACGGGGGGCCGTGATAAAGGTCGTTACAATTCCCTGTTCCATGTTAGAACCAGTTGGGTTAGTGAGTACCTGGTCGTACTTTTCTCGCAGGACCCGGACACTCAGCGCCGTGGTGAGGGTCTTACCATTGGTCCCGGTAACGATGACCAGGTCGTATTTCTTGCTGAAAGACTGCAGAATATTAGGATCGAGCTTAAGAGTGAGCTTACCAGGCAGAGAACTTCCCCCATGCATGAAGGTGTGGAGGAACCAGTAGCTTGACCGGCCGGCAAACTCAGCAAATGAACTTCGAATTGACATTGAGACAATTCCTTTCTTTGTGAGATTAAATACCGTTTAATTTTAAGCTTTATGGGGGTAAAAAGAAAGCTATTCGCCTAAATACTTTGGCTGATCCCAGGCGCAGCGATGGTTAGTATTTAAAAGCATTGGCATTTTAGATATAATGAAAGGTACGATTGCAAAAAGAATGCAAAAAAGGAGCGTTCATCTTGGCACAGCTATTTTTTAAGTATGGGGCAATGAATTCAGGAAAGTCGATTGATATCCTGAAGGTCGCCCATAACTACGAGGAACAGGACAAGCCGGTGGTGTTAATGACCAGTGGGGTTGATAACCGTTCGGGCCAGGGCGTAATCGCTAGCCGCATTGGCCTGAAGCGGCGGGTGACTCCGGTCATGGATGACACTAACATCTACGAGTATGTCAAAAATATTGACCACCCAGTATACTGTGTGCTGATCGACGAGGCCCAGTTTTTGAAGAAGTATCACGTTCTGCAACTGATCAAGATCGTGGACGAGCTCAACATTCCAGTGATGACGTTTGGCTTGAAGAATGACTTCAAAAACGAGCTGTTTGAGGGCTCTAAGTACCTATTGATCTATGCTGATAAGATTGAAGAGATGAAGACCATCTGTTGGTTCTGCCCCCACAAGGCGACAATGAACCTGCGGATCCACGATGGTAAGCCGGTCTACGAGGGTGAACAGGTCCAGATTGGTGGCAACGAGTCGTACTATCCTGTTTGCCGCAAACACTACTTCCACCCATTATTAGACCAAGGACAGGAGGAATAATTTTTATGGAAATGAAGGACATTTTCGATAAGTTGCAGGCGGTAGAAGACCGTTACGACGAGTTGAATGAATTGATCAGTGATCCAGCCGTGATTGCTGACTCCCAACGTTTCATGAAGCTTTCCAAGGAAGAGGGGAGCCTGCGAGAAACCGTTGAGAAGTATGATGAATACAAGAAGGTCACTCAGACCATCAGTGATGATGAGGAAATGCTGCGGGAGATCGATGACCCCGACCTGACCGCCATGACCAAGGAAGAATTGAGCGATGCCAAGGAGAAGCAGGCTAAGCTGGAGAAGGAACTTGAAGTTCTACTGATCCCGAAGGACCCCAACGATGATAAGAACATCATCATGGAAATCCGTGGTGCTGCCGGTGGTGACGAGGCCAGCCTCTTTGCTGCCGACCTTTACAACATGTACCTGCACTATGCCGAACGGCAAGGCTGGAAGGTTGAAGTGGTTGATAAGAACGAAACCGAAGTGGGGGGCTTCAAGGAAATTGCCCTGATGATTACTGGGGATAAGGTGTACTCCAAGTTGAAGTTTGAAAACGGTGCTCACCGGGTTCAGCGGGTACCAGTCACTGAATCTGCTGGCCGGGTTCACACCTCAACAGCGACGGTGGGGGTAATGCCGGAAGCCGAGGACGTTGACGTGGAACTGGATCCCAAGGACATCCGGGTCGACGTTTACCGTTCTAGTGGTGCTGGTGGTCAGCACGTTAACAAGACTTCTTCAGCGGTGCGGATGACCCACCTGCCAACTGGAATTGTGGTTGCCATGCAGGATGAGCGTTCACAGCAACAGAACCGGGCTAAGGCTATGCGGATTCTGAAGTCCCGTGTTTACGACTACTACCAGCAAAAAGAACAGAGTGCTTACGACCAGAAGCGGAAGGATGCGATTGGTACTGGGGATCGTTCTGAACGGATCCGGACCTACAATTACCCACAGAACCGGGTTACGGACCACCGGATTGGCCTGACCTTAAACAAGTTGGATAAGATCATGGCCGGTGACTTGGATGAGATCATTGAGGCCTTGATTGTTGCCGACCAGACGAAGAAGCTGGAACAGCTGCGGAATGAATAGTAATATTCAGAACTACTTTATGGCGCAGCACTGGGCACAGACGCGGCTCGTCGGGACGGATGTCGATCCTGGCGCGCCCCAGTTTTTGCTGCAGATGCGGCATGGCTGGGACGCTACCCACCTGCTGTTGCATAACCGTGATCGGATGCCAGTAGACGAGCAGGAGTGGTTTCACCAGGCCGTCGAGCGCCTGTTAAAGCATGAGCCAGCCCAATACATTGCCGGGAAGGCGCCGTTTTATGGGCGGACCTTCACCGTTACGCCAGCAGTGCTGATTCCGGAAGCGGAGACCGCTGAGCTGGTGGACTGGGTATTAGATGCGCTGCCGGACCGTTCCCTGAAGGTTTTAGACCTGGGAACCGGGAGCGGGGTGATTGGTATTACCCTGGCACTTGAACGCCCTCAGTGGCAGGTAACCCTGAGTGATGTTTCACCGGATGCCTTGAAAGTTGCCCGCCAGAATGCCCGACATTTTGGTTTGGACCTGCCAGTGATGGAGAGTAATCTTTTTGATGGGCTGGCTGGGCAGCGCTTTGACTTGATTGTCACCAACCCGCCCTACATTGACCCAGCAGCAACCGGCATAATGGATGAAGCGGTGCTAAAGTATGAGCCATCCCTGGCCTTGTTTGCTGATGAGGCCGGTCTGGGCTTTTACCACCGACTCTTCACCCAGGCAGGAGCGCACTTGACAGCAGATGGCCAGCTATTTGGCGAGACCGGTTTTGACCAGGAGGACACGATCCAGGACCTGCTTCACCGATGTGACCGCCAAGCAAAAATGGAAAAACGCCATGATGTGGCTGATAAGATGAGGATGATACATGTATGGGACTTTTCAGGCGCAGGAGGAAATTAGCGAGAATGGATACCAAGATTTTTCAATTAAGTGAGATTGATCAGGCCGCTGCCGCCATCAAGCGGGGCGAGCTGGTGGCGTTCCCGACCGAGACGGTTTACGGCCTCGGGGCTGACGCAACGAATGAGGATGCCGTTAAGAACGTCTACCTGGCCAAGGGACGGCCGAGCGATAACCCGTTGATTGTCCACGTTAATTCGGTGGCAATGGTAGAAAAGTACGCGGCGGAGATCCCGGATAATGCGCGGAAATTAATGAAGGCTTTTTGGCCAGGCTCACTGACGATCATCTTGAAGATTAAGAAGCATGTGCTTTCTAAGACGGTTACCGGGGGACTGAAGACGGTGGCCTTCCGTTTTCCTGACTGTCAACCTACTCTTGACCTGATCGCTAAGGCGGGGGTACCGATGGTAGGACCATCAGCCAACACATCCGGTAAGCCGAGCCCAACCACGGCCCAGCACGTCTATCATGACCTGCATGGTAAGATTGCCGGAATCCTGGACAATGGACCAACCCGGGTCGGGGTCGAATCCACGGTTCTGGATATGTCCACGGACCAACCGGTAATTCTGCGGCCAGGGGCAGTCACCAAGAAGGACATCGAATCTGTAATTGGTTCAATCGATGTTAACCACCACAAGGTCGGCAAGAATGAAACCCCAAAGGCCCCGGGGATGAAGTACAAGCACTACGCTCCGAACGCCCAGGTATACATCGTGGACAAGGGTACTGACTGGGGGGACGTGGTCAAGTGGATCCAACAGCAACCATTTGATGTTGGGATGATGGCCGAGGAACGGATCCTCCAGCAGGCCACCCTCCCGATGAACGCGGTCCAGTTCTCCCTGGGAACAGGTGTTAAGGACGCCAGTGCCCGGCTGTTTGATGGCCTGCGGCAATTTGATGACCAGCCAAACGTGAAGGCAATCGTCACCCAGGCCTTCCCGGCGCAGGGCCTCGGTGGGGCTTACATGAACCGGCTTAATAAGTCTGCTGGTGGGGTCCATTTCGACGCTGCAGCAACTAAATAAGCGTGATAGATTAACAATTCTAATAGTTGTGAGAAGCTGGACAAAGATATTTTGTCACTTCTCATTTTTTTTGGTAGAATGGAGAAGAAATTCAAAGGAGTGTATTAGGCATGGGCAAGTTTGAAGTTATTGATCACCCACTGATTCAGCACAAGTTAACAATGATTCGGGATAAGAACGTTGGTACCAAGTTCTTCCGGGAAACGGTTAAGGAAATCTCAACCCTGATGGCTTACGAGGTCGCTCGTGATATGCCGCTCAAGGACGTCGAGATCGAAACCCCAATCGCCAAGACGACCCAGAAGGAACTGGCTGGTAAGAAGGTTGCCATCATCCCAATCCTGCGTGCTGGTTTGGGGATGGTTGATGGGATGACCGACTTGATTCCAGCTGCCAAGATTGGTTTCATCGGGATGTACCGTGACGAAGAAACACTGAAGCCCCACGAGTACTTCGTCAAGTTGCCAAACGATATCACAGAACGGCAATTGTTCATTGTGGACCCAATGTTGGCCACCGGTGGTTCGGCAATGATGGCGATCGAAGCCTTGAAGAAGCGGGGCTGTCAAGAGAAGAACATGAAGTTCGCCTGCCTGGTAGCTGCCCCAGAGGGTGTTAAGGCTGTCCGGGACGCCTATCCAGACGTTGACCTCTACACTGCGGGCCTTGATGACCATATAGACGAGAATGGTTACATCGTGCCTGGTTTGGGCGACGCTGGTGACCGCCTCTTCGGTACTAAGTAGTTACCAACAATCAAAGTGTTTACGAAGACCATAAGATTTTCGTAAACACTTTTTTATTTGGCCCAAAAGATAGTAGAATGGCAACGAATAATTCATAAGGGAATGTTCAGATTGTTAAATTTATCCTGGCTGCGCGCCAAACGCTGGCTATTGGTGGGCTTGCTCATCTTCGGCCTCGTCAGTGTGGCCTTTACAATGAATAACCAGCGCTTTTACCGGCGGCCAATTGCTAGGGTGGTCAAGACAACGCCCGTGGGCCATCCGCGGCGAGTTAGCGACCAGTTTCAAAACATTGACCATCAGTACGATCAACAGATCACGGCCGTCATGATGAACGGACGCTACCGCGGTCAACGGGTACAGCTTTCCAACACTTATAGTGATTCGCGCCCCATGGACCAACGTTACCAGGTCGGCAACCAGGTTTTCTTGAGCCAGGTTCGCCGTCATGGCAAGCAACTGACGGCCAATATTAATGGTTATAAGCGAGACACCGTGCTGGTCCTGGTGGCCTGGTTAGTCATCTTCCTGCTTCTGGTGACGATGGGGAAGGCCGGGGCCTGGGCGTTGACCAGCGTGGTTGTAAATGCCCTGCTCTTTATTCTAGCTGTGGGGCTGGATCTGCATAATAACGGTGAGCACATCATGGCCATTTTCAGTGTTCTTACCATTATCTTTGCCTTCGTCAGCCTGCTCCTGGTACTTGGCCCGAGCAAGAAAATGCTGGCGACGTTTAGCGCCACCGTGATCGGGACCTTTACCGCCCTGGGGGTCAGTCTTCTGGTCTTCTCCTGGACGCACGAGCGCGGGATCTACTACGAGTCGATGCAGTATGTCACCCAGGTTCCCCGGCCACTTTTCCTGGCTGAGACGCTGCTGGGATCGCTGGGGGCAGTGATGGATGAATCCAGTGACATCATTGCCACCCTCTTTGAGCTCAAGCAGCTGGAGCCCACAGTTACACCCCGGCAGCTGTTCATGTCGGGACGCAATGTCGGGAAGTCAATCATGGGGCCACTGATCAACGTTCTCTTCCTGATCTTCATGGCTGACACCTTTACCTCCAGCCTGCTCTACATCAAGAACGGTAATTCCTGGGGGTACACTTTTGCCATGAACATGAGCCTGGGGACGGTCCAGAGTCTGGTCAGCGGGATCGGGATTGTCCTGGCCGTACCCCTGGTTAGTGCCTTTGGGGCGTTATTATTGGGGAGGCGGACAAAATGACCACAATTACTGCACTGGGGTTGGTCCTGATGGTCCTGATGATCCTGGTCGGGGGTAAGCAGGGCTGGTCGGCCTTTCTCAGTCTCTTGCTTAACTTCGGTTTCCTGTACTTTGCCATGGTATTGATCGCCTTCCACGTGCCACCGCTCTTTGTGACGGTGGTCACGGGGGTTATCATTTTGGCGATCACCATCTTTATGGGGGAGGACGACCTGCGGACTACCGTGACGGCCTTTTATTCGTCACTGATTGTCATGGCGATCCTGATTGTCTTCATTATATTGATCGAACACTGGGCCCAGGTCCAGGGATTCGGCACGGAGGATAGCGATGATCTCGAGGGGATGTCGATCCTGATCGGGATCAGCTATCTGAAGGTGGCCGTGACGGTGACCTGCTTGAGCACCCTGGGGGCCATTGCGGAGGCAGCCATGGCGATCTCATCGGGACTGACCGAGGTTTTGGAGAATCATCCGACCATTGAGAATGACCGGCTGATCAAGAGCGGGATGGCGATTGGCCGCCAAATTATTGGGACGACCTTCAACACCTTGTTCTTCGGAGTCTTCGGTGGTTTCCTGGCCCTCTTCATCTGGTTTGCGGGACTCCACTACTCTCTGGGGACGATTATGAATAACAAGATCTTCGTGGCCGAGATGCTGGAAATCCTGATTTCTTTTATTGGGGTTCTGATTACCGTGCCGATGACAGCCTGGGTGATGACCAGGCGACGTTCCCACCTGGTTGACAGGCATGATGAAAGCAACTATGATAAAAACAATTAAAGAAAACCTTTAACCGGGTCCCGTGAGGCCCTCAAGGTGCGAAATAATGATGGATTGAGTAGGTCAGTCTAAATAAAAGCAACTTCGGGGTAACGGTACCCTGAGGTTGCTTTTGTTTTAGGAGGGATATGTATAATGGCACACCGTCACGATGTTGTGCTTGATGTTGACGAGAAACCCAGCCCGGGTCAGTGGGTTGGTCTTTCTTTGCAACACATGTTTTCGATGTTCGGGTCAACCGTGCTGGTTCCAATTCTGGTCGGTTTGAACCCTGGCATTGCCTTGTTTAGCTCCGGGGTCGGAACCCTGATCTACTTGTTGATCACGAAACATAAGATTCCCGCTTATATGGGGTCAAGTTTTTCTTTTGTTGTTCCAATGATGGCCTTGATGAAGTCAACTGGCTATCCCGGTATTGCCCAGGGGACCATTGCGGTTGGCTGTGTTTATCTGATTGTGGCCCTGATCGTCAGTCAAATTGGCTCGGCCTGGATTGATAAGGTTCTCCCGCCAATTGTGGTTGGCCCGATCGTTGTGGTAATTGGGCTTTCACTGGCCGGAACCGCAGCGAAGGATGCCACAATCAATTCAGTGACGGGGCACTACGACCTGAAGTTCTTTGCGGTAGCAATGCTGACGATGATCCTTACGATTGCCTTTAACATGTACTTCAAGGGCTTCTTAGGGTTGATTCCGATCCTGATGGGAATTGTCTTTGGCTACTTGGTTGCCTGCTTGTTCGGGATTGTGGACTTTACCCCGGTAATGCGGGCCCACTGGTTCAGCCTACCGAACTTCCAAGTCCCATTTGTTACCTACCATCCGCAATTGTATTGGGGAGCGATCCTCAGTATGGCGCCGATTGCCTTCGTTACCATGACTGAGCACCTCGGCCACATCATGGTGTTAAACGAACTGACCGAGCGCAACTACTTCAAGGATCCTGGCCTGAATCACACCCTGGCCAGTGACGGGACGGCTTCCATTATCGCCGGGTTCGTCGGGGGTCCACCAGTAACCAGTTATGGTGAAAATATTGGTGTCCTGGCGATCACACGAGTCCACTCCGTCTACGTGATTGCTGGGGCAGCACTCTTTGCTGTTTTCTTCAGTTTTATCGGTAAGCTGAGTGCCTTGATTGAGACTATTCCGTCGCCGGTAATTGGAGGAATCTCCTTCCTCCTCTTCGGGGTCATTGCCTCAAGTGGCCTTCGGGTAATGATTGAAAATCAGATTGATTTCAACGCCAAGTGCAACCTAATGATTTCTTCGGTCATCCTGGTGATTGGGATTGGGAATGCTTATCTTCAGCTGGGTAAGTACCAATTCTCTGGCCTAGCAGTAGCCGCAGTTTTGGGAATCATCTTGAACCTGATCCTCCCTCAGCAAGCGTTTAGTGAACGGCATTAATAATTCTTAGTGTTTTCTAATCGACACTTTGTTAGAATTGTCGTTTAAGGCGAAAAACTCGATGAAGCTTGGGCTGACGGCCCTTATCGCCCTTAGCGAGATTTAATATTTTTTTGAATTTTCCCTTAAATAATGATATATTACTAGACGTAACTTGGGCTAACTAGTTCTTTCAGAGCGACTTTTAACCAACTTACAAGCCAAATTATTGTTATAAGGAAAGAGGTGGAATATGAATGGGCGGTGAT
>CAMCCW010000054.1 GCA_945873395.1 uncultured Lactobacillus sp.
TTTTAGTCATAGAAATACCCCCAGAGTTGATTTCCAACTCTGGGGGTACACGTCAGATGAACTTCTGAATGGTCTTTTTTAAGCTTTATAGATGGTTTTGAGAAATATTTCTTGTTATCCCCGGACGGACTGCCCACCGTCGACGATTAATTCAGCCCCGTTAACGTACTTAGCTTCGTCACTGGCCAAGAAGAGGACCGGGTAGGCCACGTCTTCCGGATCACCAAGGTGGCCAAGCGGAATCCCGGCGATTAATGAATCAAGTAATTGCTTATTAAGAGTAAAGGCCTGCATCAACGGTGTAACAATCCAGCCAGGAAGGACAGAGTTGACACGGATGTTGTACTTACCGAGGTCACGTGCAGCCCCCTTAGTGAACGCCCGTGAGGCTCCTTTGGATGCAGTATAAGGTGATGCTCCAGCAATTCCCTGAACACTAGCGAGGGATGAGATGTTGATAATTGAACCGCCGCCAATTTTCTTCATCTCAGGGACGACGTGCTTCATTCCCAAGAAGTGCGACATGGCATTAGTATCCATGAAGAGATGCCAGTCATCGACTGTGGAATCAGTTAGGCCGGAAGTCTTATCCGTAACCCCAATTCCGGCATTGTTTACCAGGATATCAATTTTATTAAACTTCTTGAGGCCCTGTGCAACTACGTCAATCCATTCATCTTCTTTTGTAACGTCTAGCTTTAATGGCAAAATTACATTACCGTATTGCTCCTTGAGTTTATCGACGTGCTGGTTGAGAAGCTTGGTATTGATATCTGTTGCGATTACCTTGGCCCCTTCCTTAACAAAGAGGGCCAGTTCAGCTGCTCCCTGGCCGCTCGCTGCTCCGGTGATCAGTGCTACTTTATCATTCAGTCGCTTTGACATAGATTAGATCTCCCTTTTGTTATATTTTGTAAAGAATGTTGGTTACATGATATCAATAAAGACCGCCGCTGGGCAACTAAAATTAGGTTACTGAAAGTTTAAAATTGTTACAGTGTACTTAGGTG
Source organism: uncultured Lactobacillus sp. (assembly GCA_945873395.1). GTDB lineage: Bacteria > Bacillota > Bacilli > Lactobacillales > Lactobacillaceae > Limosilactobacillus. The sequence continues at coordinate 1,011 of CAMCCW010000054.1, forward strand.
GAGCCATAATGATTGCTTACCGCTTTAAAATGAACCATCATTATTAGTAGTTAATCAGGAGAGAAGGGAGAAACAATGAGACGTTTTCTACTGTTGCTTAGCATTTTAATAACCCTTTTAGGGGTGGGAACACCAGTAGATGCTGCCCCAATTTCGTCCATTAATCAGTCGTCGATCTTTAGTGAAAGTGATGAACAAACGACGGGAAACAATTCAACACAGGCAGTATGTGCCGGAGCGAGAAAACTTAGTATACCGACTAGTACACCGGTCCCAATTGAGGGCTATCGCTGGCCGACCCGGCGGTTAAAAATTTATATGGAAACTCAAGATAAACCACTGCAGGCCGCATTTAGGGGTGCGGTTAAGGCTTGGAATAAGACAGGGGCAGTCCACATCAGTTGGTGCCGTGATAAGGGCCGTGCTGATATCATTACTCAAGACAGCTCCCTGTCCAGCACAGCCCCGTCAACCAATGTGGGTTACGTTTCATCCCAGCTAGGTTCGACTAGTACCGAGTATAATCCAGATACGCATGCATTGATTCGGGCCCGGTCCACACTGGATGCCGGAAGCCTGGACTATGCCAGCTTGAACTTTCGCACGGAGGTAGCAGAACACGAATTGGGGCATGCACTGGGCCTAGCTCATGCGCCCGAATATATGCACAGTGTCATGATTCCCCGAAATGTTAAGACAGGGATCACTAAGGAAGACCGCGCCACCGTCCGACTCTTGTATGGAGCACACTAATAATTGTGATTGCTTCACAATCTTGTTACTTTTAGTTAGCAGTATAATTTAATTTTTATAATTGGTTTGCATTGAACTAATCCAGTAGCAGCGCTGCCATTACCGACTTAATAGCGATTGGTTCGCTTTCAATAATAAAAAACTTAGGAAATAGCCTTTAAAAGCGGGGACGGTTCTGCTATTATAATAATTGTGAAAAGTAGAACATGTCTTGAAAGGGAGATTTTACCTTATGAAAGCTGCTGTTATTAATGATCCAGTAGATGGATACGTTACTGTTAAGGATGTTAAGCTTCGTGACCTCAAGCCAGGCGAAGCTTTAGTTGACATGGAATACTGTGGTCTTTGCCACACTGACCTGCACGTTGCTGCCGGTGACTTCGGTAAGAAGCCAGGCCGGATTATCGGTCACGAAGGTGTTGGCCGTGTATCCAAGGTTGCCCCTGGTGTTACCTCTCTGAAGGTTGGGGACCGGGTATCAATCGCTTGGTTCTTCAAGGGCTGTGGCCACTGTGAATACTGCCTGACTGGTCGTGAGACACTTTGCCGTAACGTCTTGAACGCTGGTTACACCGCTGACGGTGCTATGGCACAACAATGTATCGTTCCAGCTGACTACGCTGTTAAGGTTCCAGAAGGTCTTGACCCAGTAGAAGCTACTTCACTGACCTGTGCCGGTGTTACGATGTACAAGGCATTGAAAGTTGCTGATATCAAGCCTGGTCAATGGGTATCAATCGTTGGTGCCGGTGGTCTTGGTAACCTCGGTATCCAATTTGCCCACAACGTTTTTGGTGCACACGTTATTGCTGTTGATGGTAACCCTGACAAGCTGCAAGCTGCCAAGGAAAACGGTGCCGAAATTCTTATCAACCGTCATGATGGTGACGTTGACGAACAAATCCAAAAGAAGGTTGGCGGGGTTCACGCCGCAGTTGTTACTGCCGTTACGACCGCTGCCTTTGACCAAGCCGTTAACTCTCTTCGTCCAGATGGCCGCTTAGTTGCCGTTGCTCTTCCACAAGGTGACATGAAGCTGAACATCGCTAAGACGGTTCTTGATGGGATTATCGTTGCCGGTTCTCTGGTTGGTACTCGTCAAGACTTGGCAGAATGCTTCCAATTCGGTGCTGAAGGTAAGGTTCACCCAATCGTTCGCACTCGTAAGCTTTCTGAAATCAACGACATGATCCAAGAATTGAAGGATAACAAGGTTGTTGGTCGGAACGTTGTTGACTTCAGCCTTGAAGACTAATTGAATTTGTGTTAATAAACTGTGAGCTATAGGAAATATTAAGGTTTCCTATAGCTCTTTTTGCGTAAGACGTTGAACGGGCAGAAAGGGGAAAAGTATGTTAAAATAATGGTCAAGATTAGTCAGATGATGGAGGGCGATGAAATGGAGAACCGAAGTATTTCGGATATTATCGAAGCATATCTCAAAGAAATCTTTGGCGATGACACCCAGATCGAGATCCGCCGTTCTGAAATTGCTGATCATTTTAACGTTGTTCCATCACAAATTAATTATGTGATTAAGACCCGGTTCACCATCCAGAATGGTTATCTCGTCCAGAGCAAGCGGGGTGGCGGTGGCTACATCCGGATTGAGCGAGTTAATTTACTTGCTGACGTAGATGTGCTAAACTCACTGGTCCAAGCAATTGGCGATTCAATTCGTGAACGGGATGCGTTTGCAATTATTGAAACGCTCTACAACGAGAAAGTGATTTCGCAACGTGAGGGCGATCTGATGCTGGTGGCACTATCGAAGCAGACTTTAGCAGTTGATGATACCAATATGGAGAATAAACTCCGCGCGCGGATTTTAGTTTCGTTTCTTAATCGATTACGGTATGAAAGTTAGAGGATGATTGCAGATGGATAACATGTTTACACCTAGCGCTAAGCACGTTTTAGCAATTGCTCATGAACAGGCAAAATACTTTAAGCACCAAGCAGTGGGAACTGAACACCTCCTGTTGGCCCTGTCAATGGACAAGGATGGGATTGCCAACAAGATTTTTGAACAGTTCTCAATCACGAGTGACGATATTCGTGAAGAAATTGAACGGCTGATTGGTTACGGAACCATGGACGACCTCGGGCCCGCCGATTACCTGCCATACTCACCAAAGGCCAAGCAGGTTCTGGCACTGGCCGGACGGGAGGCTCAACAGATGCACGCCCTAAAGATCGGGACCGAGCACCTTCTGCTGGCCCTGATCGCCGATGAAGGGGTACTATCATCCCGAATCCTGTACAGCCTAGATGTCTTGCCACGGCAGGTTCGAAAGGTAACTCTGCGGCGCCTTGGCATTTCCGAGAGTCAGGTGCGGCGCCGTGCCAGCCAAGACGGCAACAACAATCAATCGGCAGGAACCCCAACTTTGGATAAACTCGCTCGTGACATGACCCAGCTTGCCCGGGCTAAGCGGCTTGATCCGGTTGTCGGCCGGGATAAGGAAATCAAGCGCGTTATCCAGATCCTAAGCCGGCGGACCAAGAACAACCCAGTTCTGATTGGTGAACCTGGGGTTGGTAAGACTGCGATCGTCGAGGGATTGGCTCAACGGATGGTCGAGGGAACTGTCCCAGAAGACCTGGCTAACAAGCGCCTGATGGTCCTCGACATGGGTTCACTGGTTGCTGGGACTAAGTACCGTGGTGAGTTTGAAAACCGCCTGAAGAAGGTCATTGAAGAGATTCAAAATGACGGGCACGTCATTCTTTTCATTGATGAGCTGCACACTCTGATTGGTGCCGGCGGGGCTGAAGGGGCAATTGATGCTTCTAACATTCTGAAGCCAGCCCTGGCACGGGGTGAACTGCAGACAATTGGGGCTACTACCCTGGATGAGTACCAAAAGCACATTGAATCCGATGCGGCTCTGGAACGGCGGTTTGCAACCGTTCAGGTGGATGAACCAACGCCAGAGGTGGCCCTCCACATCTTGAAGGGGTTACGGCCAAAGTATGAGGAACACCACCACGTTAAGATTACGGATGATGCTCTGGAACAGGCGGTTAAGCTGTCCGCTCGTTATATCTCTGACCGCTTCTTACCTGACAAAGCCATTGACCTGATGGATGAGTCAGCGGCCATGGTTCGGATCGATGCTGAAGAGAAGAAGAACCGGCAGCCATCACTGGAAAGCAAGCTGGACGATTTGCGTTCTGCCAAGGAAACGGCAATTGAGAACCAGAACTTTGATCGTGCGGCCCAGTTGCGCCAAGACGAGTTGACCCTGAAGGCCGAGCTAGACCGGCAGAATAAGGAAATGGCCCATAAGGCAGCAGAAAAGGACGGTTATCGTCTGAAGGTGACCGGTGAAGACGTTGCTAAGGTTGTGGCTGAGTGGACAGGCGTTCCGCTGACACAGCTGAAGAAGAGCGAGAGTGAACGCCTGGTTAACCTTGAGCGGGTCCTCCACCGGCGGGTGATTGGTCAGGAAGAGGCCGTCAGTGCCGTGGCTAAGGCTATCCGGCGGGCCCGCAGTGGACTCAAGGATCCGAACCGGCCAATTGGTTCCTTCATGTTCCTGGGACCAACTGGGGTCGGAAAGACTGAGCTAGCTAAGGCCCTTGCTGAAGCAATGTTTGGTTCCGAAGATAACATGATCCGGATCGATATGTCCGAGTACATGGAGAAGTACAGTACCAGTCGTTTGATCGGTGCGGCCCCAGGCTACGTTGGTTATGATGAAGGGGGCCAGCTGACGGAAAAGGTTCGTCAGCACCCATATTCTGTTGTTCTCTTAGATGAAGCGGAAAAGGCCCACCCGGATGTCTTCAACCTTCTCCTGCAAGTCCTGGACGATGGTTACCTCACTGATGCCAAGGGCCGGAAAGTTGACTTCCGGAACACGATCATTATCATGACTTCTAACCTGGGTGCTACCCAGCTCCAGGACGAGAAGGAAGTTGGTTTTGGGGCCAAGGACATGAGCCACGACTACAATGCCATGGCGGCGGCCATCAAGCAGCAATTGAAGCTGCACTTCCGGCCAGAATTCCTTAACCGGATTGATGAGACGATTATCTTCCATTCACTTAATAAGAAAGAACTACACCAGATTGTTAAGTTAATGGCAAAGTCCCTGACCTCACGTGTTGCCGAGCAAGGCATCAACTTGAAGCTTACGCCAGCGGCAATTGATGAGATTGCCAAGATTGGTTATGATCCTGCTTATGGTGCCCGGCCACTCCGGCGAGCCCTTCAAGATCATGTTGAGGATGGTTTGAGTACGGCTCTGCTTGATGGTCAGATTAAGGTTGGCGATGATGTCACAATTGGTGCCCATCAGGGTCAATTGACGATGAAGATTAAGAATTCCGATACCGCCAAGCCAATCTTGGTTAAGATGAATAAATGATTAATTAGGAGCTGTTTTCCAGATAGGGGGCAGCTCCTTAATTTGTGAATTCGTTGTCAAAAAATGATAACTGGTAATATAATGTTGATAAATGCTTTTTTAGGAGGATGGCAAGTTAAATGAAACGAACGGAGCAGCTGGAAAAGACACGTCAGGCAATTCTACAAACGGCGACGCGGCTTTTCCTGCAAAAGGGTTTTGCCCAAACATCAACCCGGGACATCGCTAAGGAAATCGGGATTACTCAGCCGGCCTTGTACCACCATTTTAGTGATAAGGAAGTCCTTTTCTTAAGTGTGATGACGGAATTTTCACGGAAGGTCCATCAAGATATTAACAAGGTCCTACGTAAGCATAAGTTGACACCAGAAGAGCAGCTTTTTGAAATCGTTAAGGTCCTGAAGAAACATCATCCAATCAGCATCTATGACCAGTACCATCAAGCAATCCAGCTGCTTTCCAAGAGTGCTCAGCGCAAGTACAACATGATCTTCGTGATGGACTACCTGGGGCCGATCGGGGAATACTTTAAGCAGCCGGAAGTTGGCCTGCGCGCAGACCTGCTTCCACGTGAAGCAGCAGAGCTTTTCTTAGCCAGCTTGTCACCGGTCTTCGGTACCTACCAGGTAATCGGCGGTCACGCCATCACCAGTGACCAGCGGACAAAACTGATCATTGATTGTATCGTTAACGGACTGAAACGGACCCCTAAGGACGAGATTATTTAATCCTTGACAATTTAATCCTTAGAACTTATACTACAGTAGTATGTAATTTGTGAGTTCATTTGAACCTGGTGATCTATTGTCCATTGGGTTCTGCAATAAAACCAAAGACAGTTTGTAACTGTTTTTGGATTTTTTTTGCCCAAAAGTTGCATTTTGCGGTAATTGTAATCAAATTGTAACATTTGGAAATGGCTCACCCAACAAATTAGAGAGGTGAACAGTTTGGCCGGACATTTAGTAAAATACGGTAAGCACCGTACCCGTCGTAGTTACTCCCGGATTAAAGAAGTTCTCGAGTTGCCTAACCTGATTGAGATCCAGACCAATTCCTACAATTGGTTCATGGACAAAGGGCTGCGGGAAATGTTTGATGACATTATGCCAATTGATGACTTCCAAGGTAAGCTTTCCCTGGAATTTGTCGACTATCAACTATTAGAACCTAAGTACACTATTGATGAAGCGCGTGAACACGATGCTAACTATTCAGCACCACTGCACGTTACTTTGCGGTTGACCAACCACGAAACCGGTGAAATTAAGTCCCAGGATGTCTTCTTCGGTGACTTCCCACTGATGACTGATCAAGGGACCTTCATTATCAATGGGGCAGAACGGGTTATCGTTTCTCAATTAGTTCGTTCCCCTGGTGTCTACTATAATGAAGAAACCGATAAGAATGGTCGGACAAACTACGGTGCCACCTTTATTCCTAACCGTGGTGCCTGGTTGGAATACGAAACTGACGCTAAGAACGTTTCCTACGTCCGGATTGACCGGACACGGAAGCTGCCAATGACGGAATTAGTCCGGGCATTGGGCTTCGGTTCCGATGATGAAATTATTGATATGTTCGGTGGTGACAGTGAAACCCTGTCACTGACTTTGGACAAGGATGTCCACAAGAATGCTGAAGACTCCCGTGTCGAAGAAGCATTGAAGGACATCTACGAACGTCTTCGTCCAGGTGAACCAAAGACCGCTGATTCAGCACGTAACCTGTTGACGGCGCGTTTCTTTGATCCAAAGCGTTACGACATGGCGCCAGTTGGTCGTTACAAGACTAACAAGAAGTTAATGCTCAAGTACCGTCTGCTTGGTGAAACCTTAGCTGAAACCCTGGCTGATCCTGATACTGGTGAAGTATTGGCACAAAAGGGTGACACTGTTACTAAGGAAATTCTCAAGAAGTTGGAACCTTACCTGGATCGTGATGACTTCAAGATGGTTACCTACACGCCATCTGACGAAGCGGTCGTTACGGAACCAGTTAAGTTGCAAAAGATCTTGGTTTACTCCAAGACTGATCCAGAACGGGTTGTGCCAATTATCGGTAATGGCCACATTCCATTGGAATACAAGCACATCGAACCAGCTGACATTCTTGCTTCCTTGAACTACTTCTTCAACCTGCAAGAAGGTATCGGATCAACCGATGATATCGACCACTTGGGTAACCGGCGGATTCGTTCCGTGGGTGAATTGCTGCAAAACCAATTCCGGATCGGGCTTGCCCGGATGGAACGGGTTGTTCGTGAACGGATGTCAATCCAAGATCCTGATACTGTGACGCCACAACAATTGATTAACATTCGGCCAGTTGTTGCTTCAATTAAGGAATTCTTTGGTTCCTCTCAGCTGTCACAATTCATGGATCAAACGAACCCACTGGGTGAATTGACCCACAAGCGGCGTCTGTCCGCCCTTGGTCCTGGTGGTTTAACGCGTGACCGGGCCGGTTATGAAGTCCGGGACGTGCACTACACCCACTATGGCCGGATGTGCCCAATCGAAACGCCTGAAGGACCAAACATTGGTCTGATTAACAGTCTGTCTTCCTACGCACGGGTTAACAAGTATGGTTTCATTGAAACACCATACCGTCGTGTTTCCTGGAAGACCCACAAGGTTACTGACAAGATCGACTACCTGACTGCCGACGAAGAAGATAACTTTGTGATTGCCCAAGCCAACTCACCACTGAATGACGATGGTTCATTCGTTGATGATGAGGTTATGGCTCGTGACAAGGATGAATACGTTGAAACTAGTGTTGAGAACGTCGACTACATGGACGTTTCTCCTAAGCAAGTTGTCTCCGTCGCTTCCGCATGTATTCCATTCCTTGAAAACGATGACTCCAACCGTGCCCTGATGGGTGCCAACATGCAACGGCAAGCTGTTCCGTTGCTCAACCCACACGCACCGCTGGTAAGTACTGGGATCGACTACAAGGCCGCTCATGACTCTGGGGTAGCCATGATCGCCAAGAAGGCCGGTACCGTAGAATACGTCGATGCTCGTGAAGTACGAGTTCGTGAAGATGATGGTACGCTTGACACTTACAAGCTGATGAAGTTCCGTCGTTCTAACGGTGGTAAGAACTACAACCAACGGCCAATCGTTAAGGTCGGCGAACACGTTGACGCTGACGATGTCTTAGCTGATGGTCCATCAATGGAACAGGGTGAATTAGCCCTTGGTCAAAACCCACTGATCGCCTTCATGACTTGGCAGGGTTACAACTTCGAAGATGCCATCGCCATTAACGAACGTTTGGTTAAGGACGATGTCTACACTTCAATTCACATTGAATCCTACGAATCTGAAGCGCGGGAAACTAAGCTTGGACCTGAAGAAATGACACGGGAAATTCCTAACGTCGGTGACGATGCCCTGAAGGACCTCGATGAAAACGGGATTGTTCGGGTTGGTGCCGAAGTTCATGATGGTGACATCCTGGTTGGTAAGGTTACACCAAAGGGAATGACTGAACTGTCTGCTGAAGAACGGCTTCTGCACGCTATCTTCGGTGAAAAGTCCCGTGAAGTTCGTGATACTTCACTGCGGGTACCTCACGGCGGTGGCGGTATTATCCAGGACGTTAAGGTCTTCACTCGTGAAAATGGGGACGAACTGTCACCAGGTGTTAATACCATGGTCCGGGTCTACATCGCTCAAAAGCGTAAGATCCAGGTCGGTGACAAGATGTCCGGTCGTCACGGTAACAAGGGTACTGTTTCCATTGTTAT
>CAMCCW010000055.1 GCA_945873395.1 uncultured Lactobacillus sp.
TTTACGAGACTGGTATTCTGCCAGACGACGATGATGATGACGACGAAGAATAATTAGGATTTATTAATCCGCAAAAGAGCTACTGAATTTTCAGTAGCTCTTTTTTCGTTTAAAAATTTTTCTTTACCGTCCTTATTAAGTAGGGGGGATGGAATAATGGAAGCTTTTGAAAAGGACCTGAACGTGATTGTTAGCCGGCGAATCGCCGATCTCTATATATTACCGTTTAAGCATTATTACCGCCTCATGGTGGCTGAACAAGGGCAACTAAAACTATTTAAAGAGGTTTCCCAAGATTATGGTTGCCGACTGATTGCCTATCTGAAGTATCGTGCCGATATGGCCGTCAGTGAGCATCGTCGGCCACAGCTTGGGGCGATGAACTGGCACTGCGGACCAGAAAAAATCAATCTGCGTTTATCAAGTGTCGGTGATTATCAGGGTCGTGAATCGCTGGTGGTGCGCTTTATTTACCAGTTGACGGATGATCGTTACCACTTGCTTTTTCCAGAGCAGTGGCAGGAATTAAAGGCACTGCTTCATCGCCGGGGACTGATTCTCTTTGCGGGGCCGATGGGGTCCGGGAAAACCACGACGATGTATCGCTTGGCCCGTGAACTAGCGAGTAAACAGGTCGTCATGACAATTGAGGATCCAGTGGAAATTAATGAACCCCAGTTTGTGCAGCTTCAGATCAATGAGCTCGCGGGAATGGATTATCAGCAGTTACTTCGTTTAGGTCTCCGTCATCGGCCTGACGTTTTTATCATCGGGGAGATCCGCGATCCCCAGACAGCCATGATGACGATTCAGGCGGCGCTGAGTGGCCACCTGGTATTGGGGACCGTTCACGCTCGCGATGCCTATGGAGTGATTGCTCGACTGATCCAGTTGGGCGTCTCATCATACTATCTTGAACAGGTCCTGACTGGAGTTTATTACCAGCGCTTGTTGATGCGGACCGATGGAACTCCAGCAGTTTTGTTTGACCAGTTGAGTGGAATAGCGTTAGTAAATGAAGTCCAAAAGCAGCAGGGGAGGGGGATGACCGATGCGTGGACACAATACATTAACCAGGCGGTGGCCCTGGATCAGATTACGCCTGAGGAGGCAGCCAAGTACCAGAACGGTTAAACTGACGCCCTTAAAGCAGGGGCGGTGGTTTCTTCTGATCCATGACCTGCTGGCCGTTGGCTTTTCCCTTCAGCACGCCCTGCACTTTACCAAGACTGTGATGCCAGATCTGCAGCCACTATTGGATGATGTTGAACGGCAGATGGCGGCCGGGGAAATGCTGGCGACGGGATTGAAGAAGTACGTCAGCCAAGACCTTTACTATCAGCTGCGGTTGGCAGAACAGCACGGGGCCTTAGCACAGACCCTAAAGGAGCTCGGAACGCTACGGCTGACCGCAGCGAAGCAACGGCGAAAGCTGCGGGGCCTCCTGCAGTATCCACTGATCCTTTTGGGGATGCTGGCAGTGGTGATCGGTGGCCTGGTTATTTTCATCTACCCAGAGCTCGACAGTTGGCAGGCCCAACCACGGGAAGGATCATGGAAAGAAATTATTCTGAATATAGGGGTGTACCTGCTGACCAGCCTGTTTATTATCGGTGGCCTCCAGTGGTGGCGGTGGCGGCGCCTATCACTCTGTCAACGAATGGTCTGGCGGTGTCGGTTGCCATTTGTTGGGCGGAGCTTTCGTCTTTACTATAGCTACTACTTGACGACTAACCTAGCGGGGATGCTCCGACATGGTCTGTCACTAAAGGAGATCATTCGGGTAACCGGTCAATATGGCCAAAGCTCTTTACTCTACCAGTTCAGTGCTATTATTCGTGAACTGTTAGCAGAAGGGAAGCGGGTTGATCAGGTCATCATTAACTACCCCTTTATTCCTAATGAATTGGTTGTCTTTATTAACAAGGGGGCAACACTGGAAGAACTCGGGGATGAGTTGACCGTCTTTGCGCAGCTTCAATTTAAGCGGTTAGTACAGTCAATTGAACGGTTGTTGGTCTGGGTACAGCCTGTTATCTTTGTCCTGATTGCGGTGACCATCGTGGCTCTTTACCTGAGTATCTTGTTGCCGATCTATCATTCCTTACAGGGGGTTGTATGACATGATAAGAAAATATCTAATGAGAAAACAGTCAGCCTTTACATTGCTGGAGATGTCAATCGTATTGTTCATTATCAGTCTATTGATTTTGATTATCCTCCCCAACCTTGCCCAGCAGCGTCAAAATGCCACCCGAATCCACCGGGATGCGATGGTGTCAGTGGTGCAGACCCAGGTCGATGCCTACGAAAACGAGACAGGGGATAGTCATGTTAGTCTAGATCAGCTTCGACAACATGACTACTTAACTGCGGCGCAAGTCCAGAAGGCTAAGAAAGAACATATTGCGATTGTCAACGGAAAGGCGGTCCATCGATGAGCGGTCAGCGAGCATTTACCAGTGTTGAGATGATCGTGGTGTTGGGACTGGTGGCAGCTATTTACCTTATTCTTGCACCGACATTTCAGCCCAGTCGGCAGTTAATTGCTGAACAACAGTTTTGGCATGGGATGCGGCAAAATTGGCGGGCTGCCCAGGTTGCCGCCCAGGTGCGTCACCAGCCAACAACCATTGATTACCATCCGGGAACCCAGCAGATTACCTTTGACCGTGGTGATAATAAGATTGCCTTGAATATTCCATCGACGATTGAGACGAAGGGGTTTGACATGATCATCATTGATGACACCGGTTATACCGCTCCGCAGACCATCCAGTTTAAATCGCGGTTGCGGCATTGCCGGTACCTGATGAAAATTCAATTAGCGTGGGGAGGTTACCGTCTTGAAAAAGTACCGGATTAGGGGCTTTGTAATGGCCGATAGTATCTTGGCGTTGACGGTGGTTACTTTGGGGATTGTTACCCTAATGGTTTGTCAACGCCAGCTAGCGTCTCAGCAGGCTAAGCACGATACTAAATTAATGGCAGCCCGGTTAGTCAAGGAAAGCAGTGATCAGTTATATGCTACGGGACGGACGGCTGTCATAAAGCGTGGTAATTACCGGGCAGTGGCGGTTCCGGGACAGGTTACTGTCTACCATGGCGCACGATTGGTGGTGTCATTACGAAAATGAAGCGACTTAAGGGCTTTACTATTATTGAATGCGTGGTGGCATTACTGATTACTGCCTTGACCCTCACGCTGGCGGGCTGGTCAATGAACACTCTCGCGGTTAGTAATCGTCATTCACTGGACAGTTCAGTTGACTGGTATGTTTTTCTGAAAGAGATGGAAGCCGATAACCATCATTTTGTATTAAAGCAGGTTAATAGTCATAATATTAGGGTTAATAGTTGTCGAAGCGGCTTGGACTATATTCTCCGGAAACGACAAGATACACTGTACCTAACCGCATGGAGCCGTGGTGGCTATATGCCATTATTCAGTGGGGTGAAAAGATGTATATTTAAGCAGTTGCCAGGACGAAGGGTGCTGGTGGAGGTGACACGGGAAAATGGCGAAAAATTGGCCGGGATTATTCAGTTTTATCATGAGTAAACGCCGGGGATATGCCCTACTGACGGGGATGATTGTTCTATCAATCATCTGTTTGACGGTAGTATGGCAGTATCGTTATTACACCGCACAATGGACGATTGAGGACCAGTTGATCCAACAGTTCCTTCATGAAGCAGTCCGGAACTTGTCAAATGAAAAATAATTGTGTAGCGAAAGGCCGATTCTTGAATTTATCTGCTTTAATCGGTAAACTATTAAGTGGAATGATTGTAATCTAATGGAGGTGACCAACACTGGCACAGCAAACACCACAACAATTATTTCAATTGTTTGACCAGGGAACGGAGATTCTGCAATCTGCGTTACGGAGTTCATATCTAGATGCCATGCTCGAGAACATCGAGAACGTTATTGATAACGAGGTCCAAGTTGAAGATGGGATTCCTGATCCGGCAACAGTTAAGAAACTGCAAGGAATTTATCAACAACTCGATATTGCTGACGCGGATGCCGAGGCACTGCGTCAACTGGTTCAATTGAGTTTCTTGAAGGTGATTCGTAAGGATGCCATCCAAGCTAACCACCAGATGACGCCAGATACGATTGGCTTTTTGATGTCGTTCTTGATTGAAAAGGTAACGAAGATCAATCGGCCATACAGTATTTTTGATCCTGCTGTTGGTACTGCCAATCTTTTGACAACGGTCATTAATCAGTTGCAAAAGGCCAGCAAGGAGCCAATTCACGGTTATGGGATCGACAATGACTCATCGATGCTCGAGGTTGCAAGTGCCAGTGTCGCACTGCAGAAGTTAAACGTGGATCTGTATCACCAGGACGCCATTAATGCATTGGATATCCCTCAATGTGATCTGGCGGTATCCGACCTGCCAATTGGTTACTATCCGCTGGACCAAAATACTAAGAACTACCAGACCCGGGCGAAGGAGGGACACTCCTATGTTCACCATCTGTTGATTGAACAGGCGATGAATTACCTGCGGCCTGGTGGTTTTGGAGTATTCCTGGTACCAAGCAACTTATTCCAGACCAAGGAAGCACAGTCATTTGTCAAGTGGATCCAATCGGTCGCTTACCTGCAAGGACTTGTTAACTTGCCAGCTGAATTGTTTGCTAACCCGGCAGCACAAAAGGCCATTCTTTTGCTGCAACGCCATGGTGGAAACAGTAAGCAGGCAACGAAGGTTCTCTTGGGTGAATTTCCATCATTCAAGAAGACCAAGGAGTTTGGGGACTTTGTCGGCGAGATCGATCACTGGGTTGCTACGAATTTAGTTCAATAAAGGAGACAGTTTTATAATGTCAAAAACAATTGCCGTTAATGCGGGGAGTTCAACATTAAAGTTTAAGTTATTTGATATGCCAAGCGAAGACGTGGTTGCTGAAGGGACCATCGAACGGATTGGTGAAAAGATGGGCCACGCCAAGATCAAGTTTGGCGACGGTCAAAAGCACGAAGAAGAAAAGCCATTTGCTGACCACGGGGCAGCCGTTAACTACCTCTTGGATCAATTGATTGACCTGGGAATCGTTAAGAGTTACGACGAGATTACGGCGGTTGGTCACCGGGTTGTTGCCGGTGGTGAATTCTTTAAGGATTCCGCAATTATCAATGATGATGTTATCAAAAAGATTGATGAATTATCTGAATACGCGCCACTTCATGACCCTGCTGAACTGATCGGGATCAAGGCCTTCCGGAAGGTATTACCAAATGCCTTTGCGGTTGCTGTTTTTGACACCTCCTTCCACGTTAACATGCCGAAGATGAACGCCCTCTACAGTGTTCCTTACGAATGGTACGAGAAGTACGGTGCCCGGAAGTACGGCGCTCATGGTACTAGCCACCGTTACGTTGCTGGCCGGGCCGCTGAGATGCTTGGCAAGCCTCTTAAGGATCTGAAGCTGATCACGATGCACATTGGGGCCGGTGCTTCCATTACAGCCATTAAGGATGGTAAATCCTTCGATACTTCCATGGGCTTCTCACCACTGGCCGGAATTACCATGGCAACCCGTTCTGGGGATGTTGACCCGTCCCTGGTCGCCTTTGTCCAAGAAAAGCTGGGAGTTTCCTCACAAGAGATGATCAGTATCCTGAACCACAAGTCTGGTCTGCTGGGTATTTCCCAACTTTCACCAGATATGCGTGATATTTTGGCTGCCGCTGACAAGGGTAATGATCAGGCTCAACTGGCCCTTGATATGTACGTCAACCGGATTGTCCGGTATGTTGGTGCCTACATTGCCGAAATGGGCGGTGCTGATGCCATCGTCTTCACTGCTGGGGTTGGTGAAAATAGTATTCCAGTCCGGAAGTTAGTTACCGACAAGTTAGCTTACTTCGGCATCAAGATTGATCAAGAAAAGAACAAGTGCCACGGTGTTGAACGTGACCTGTCTGCCGACGATGCTAAGATCAAGACGCTTCTTATCCCAACCAATGAGGAATTAATGATCGTTCGTGATATTGAACGTTTGAAGAAGGAACAGGGTAAGTAAGCCTTAAACAATGAATAAGAATAACCTAAGACTGGATGATCCAGCCTTAGGTTATTTTGTATAGTGAAAAGCAGGAGGGTGATTGCATGCAATTTGTAACGGCGGATACGCATTTCTTCCACAGTGATTTACTGGGGATTGATGACTTTGCTCCGCGGCCGTTTCCAAATGTTCAAGTGATGAATCAAACGATTATCGATAGCTGGAATGCTAAGGTGGGGCCAGACGATATTGTTTATCATCTCGGCGATATTGCACTGTACTTTACCAAACCGGCAAAGAAATCCTACGAGGCAGTCTTTGAGGTCCTAAATAGTCTCAATGGCCACCTGGTACTGATCAAGGGAAATCATGATAGTCGGGCCCTATTCAAGTATTTGGCCGCCCACAACTATGAATATGGTGGTCTACCCAAGTTTCGCTTTCATGATGTTGGCGTCCTGCTGAAGTACGATCACCGGCAGTATTACTTGACCCATTACCCAATGATGCTGGGAATTGCTCCACAAATCATTAACCTCCATGGTCATATTCACCATTATGCCGTTCCAGTTAAGGAAAACATCAACGTGGGCGTTGATAGCCCGGAGCTAGCTTACCTGACTAATAAGCCCGCTTTTGGTGAGCCGTTAAACTTCGCGGAAGTTGAGCAGATGGTTGAACGCAAAGCAGAGGACTTTGCGAAGCGGAAGTGATACTTGTGGTATGATTTATGGAGATAGACTGTAAAGGGGAATACGGATGAACCGAGCAAAAATACAAGACTATATTGACCGGCGAGAGGAACAACGGGCAGACCTGTACCACTTCACGGCCCAAGATCATACTCACTTTACCCTGAATGGGCATTCTTACGAGCTAGTTAAAGAATATCGGGACGGCTTTAGTGGTGAGGAACTGGCCAAGCGCTTTAGTAATATCCTCAGTAAGTACGATTATATCGTAGGTGATTGGGGTTACGACCAGCTCCGTCTCAAGGGATTCTATGACAAGAGTAACCCGCAGTTCAATCCCGAGCAGGGCATCGATACGATTGAGGATTACCTTTACGAAGACTGTAATTTTGGCTGTGCCTACTTTATCATTCATAATGATGATGTGCGGGTTCCACGCCGTCGTCATCGGGGAAAGAAGAGCCCAGTGATTAAAGAACGTCGCCGCAAACTTAAGCAGCCTGGTGTTCGTCACCGCCGCCACCAGCATGCGGAACGGGTTACGACCAGCAATCATCAACAGAAGTTTGTTATTCATAAACGTCGACAAGGAGCAAAGAAATGAAGGATTACCAGGGATACTTTATCGATCTTGATGGGACTACTTATAAGGGGACTAAGCGTATCCCCGCTGCGGCCCGTTTCATTAAACGCCTGCAAAATGCCGATAAGACGGTGCTGTTTGTGACCAATAACAGCACCCGGACGCCGGAATTTGTAGCTAATAACCTCCGGGAAAACCATCAGATCAACGTCACTGCTGACAATGTCTATACGACCGCGCTAGCAACTGCCGATTACCTCGATAAGGTGGCCGGTGACCGGCGGCAGGTCTATGTGGTGGGTGAAAGTGGCCTTCGCAAAGCCCTAGAGCAGCGGCACTTTCATTTAACCGACCAGCAACCAGACTATGTGGTGGTGGGCCTTGATTCACAGGTAACCTACGCCAAACTCGAGACGGCCGTACTGTTGATCCGGGCTGGCGCAACCTTTATTGGGACCAATGCCGATAGTAACCTGCCTAACGAACGGGGGATGGTGCCGGGAGCCGGCTCCCTGGTTAAGTTGGTGGAGTATGCGACCCAGCAGAAGCCCATCATGATTGGTAAGCCAGAGGCGAAAATCATGAAGATGGCCCTCGAAAAGGCTGGCTTGACGCGTGATCAGGTCGTGATGGTTGGCGACAACTACAACACGGATATTCGTGCCGCCATTAATACGGGAATGGACAGCTTGTTGGTCTACACCGGTTTATCAACACCAGAGCAGGTGGCTAAGATTGCTGTGCAACCAACTCATACGGTGAAGAGCCTTGATGAATGGAAAATTGACTGAGAAACTACGGGCAATCATGACGATCGTGCTGTGTGCATTGGCAGCCGTCGGGATTGCCCTTTTTATTACTGTTAACCTGTCACCATTATTTATCCATTTCCCATCGGCGGGCATCCGCCACCTGACGCGGGGGCAGATTTGTGCCGACTACTGGCACCTCCTGGCCTATCTCGAGCTTCCTTGGGTAGGACCCCTTCAGCTGCAAAGCATTCCCCTTACTAGCCAGGCGGTTACTCATTTTCGTGATGTGCGTCATTTACTGTTGACCGGTGAACTAGTGGGTGGGGTCAGTCTTGTCCTTGCTGTCTGGTTATTGGATAAACAAAAACGGCAAGGGCAGCTGTGGCGCTTGCTCTCACCGTTAAAGTGGTCATTATTTCTTATTGTGATGTTTGTGTGGATACCATTAATTAATTTCTCCACGGACTTTGTTGCTTTCCACCGGGTATTGTTTGCCAACCAGGACTGGCTCTTTTCCCCGCGGCGTGACCCGATCATTCTTTTGATGCCAGAACAGTTCTTCTGGCATTTGTTTATGGTCTGGTTAGTAATTACGATCCTCTTAATGGGAAGCCTGTGGGGATGGTTGATGTTTGTGTTAGGCTTTTCCAAGTTTCGAACGAATAAAACCAACAATCGCCGGGATCAGGGTTACCACGATGATCGCCAGGATGATGATTGAGAAGTGCTTTTGTACAAAGGGGAGGTTACCGAAGAAGTAACCACAAGCACAGCACAAGGCAACCCAGCTGGTACAACCGATAATGCTGTAACGGATGAAGCGGTTATAGGGGAAACCAGATCCGGCCGCTGCAAATGGGGCAAAGGTCCGGATGATTGGCATATACCGGGCCAGTATTATTGCGGGGGCACCATGCTTCTCGAAGAACCCTTCCGCCTTGGCTAGACTTTCCTTATTAATGAGTTTCCCAAAGAGGGAGTGGTTGGAAAGACTTTTACCGATCCGATGGCCAATTAAGAAATTGATTGAGTCCCCGGCCAGACAGGCAAATAGGAATGTCAGAACGAAGATCCAGATATTAAGGTGGTAACGAGGATCGGCCGCCAATGCGCTAGCAGCGAAGAGCAGTGAATCACCAGGTAAGAAAGGCATGATAACTGCTCCAGTTTCGATGAAGACAATTGTTAGTAATATGAAATAGGTACTGTTGCCAAATTGATTGACGATTTGGATCAGGTGGACGTCAATATGGAGGATGAAATCTATTAATGTAGACACTGTTTTCTCCTTTATTATTTTTTATTGTTAACAATAGTTGAGTTTAGCAAGATTAATGCCTTTTGTGAACTGCAATTTTGAATTGTATAAAAATATTAAGTTGAGAAATTAAAGACTATCGTTTGCCTTTTGACTAAAGATAGTTGTAAAGATGCTTTTATGGTAACTGGCAAAATAGTATAATACGAACTTTGAACGCTGATTTTATTGTTTGGTCAGGTTGAAAGTTTGGATTGAGAATGACTATCTGAAAAAAGCTGTTGACAATAAATGATGATCACGGTATAGTAGTTATCGTTGTCAACGCCTGATACATTAATTTGAATGATGTGTTCAAATTAAGTGTTGACAGTCAATCGGCAACATGATATATTATTTAAGTCGCTTGCTGAGCAAACTTCGAAATTAAAAGAGTTCTTGACATCAACAAGCTGATCTGATAAAATAATATTGCTGAGTTTGCTCAGCAAGGTAGACCTTTGAAAACTGAACAAAGTTTTGACGAACTAAATGTGTAGGG
>CAMCCW010000056.1 GCA_945873395.1 uncultured Lactobacillus sp.
CCTTTATGGGTTTTTCTGTCCACTTAAATGTTCAACTTAAATTTTACAATCTGCCGTTTTTAAACTAAAAAGGCACCTGACCGTTTGTAATCAGGTGCCTTTTTAGTATCTTTTTAGTATCCTTATTGAATTCTTTTTCGCAGATGTGGAACCAGCCATAGTGCCAGTGCCCCACCAATAACACCTTGGAGGAGGTTACCACCGATACTCAGAAGGCCCACCATCCAGGTGTGATACATGAAGGAGTCACTGAAGAAGTAACAGAGGGCCATCACTACGACCCCCACGATCAGGGCCAAAATTTGGTAGCTACGCCGTTCCCCTGCCCGCCGGGATAGGTAACCAGTTGCAAACCCTTCCAGGCCATGAGCAATCAATGAGAACAAGGCGTACTGGGGATAGCCCGATAGTAAATCTAGGAACATACCCCCAAAACCACCAACTGCGGTTCCATAGGCCGGACCCAATAGCATAGCCGCAATCAAGATTCCGGCATCACAGAGATTGATGTAACCATGGGTCCACGGAATCGGAATGATAAAGAAGCGCCCTAAGACAACCGATAGTGCCAATAACAGTGCGGCCAGGGTTAGGCGACGTAAACGTTGGTTATTCTTCATTATTCGGCCTCCTAATGCTTGTCAAAGGGATCCCAGGTATACTTAGCACGGGGACCACCAATGTACTTAGGACGTGATGAGAGGTAGGTTGTATGGGCCTGCCCAATCGTCTTCACAGAAGTCCGGACCGGTACCTGGACGAATTTAACCTGCATACCAATTGCAGTATCACCAATATCCATTCCGGCATTTGCCTGGATATGTTCCACTTCAATTGGTTCCTCAAAGTTTTCAAAGGCCGCAATCTGCCCGGCCCCACCAGCATGGATCTGCGGATAAACCATCACTTGTTCAAGGCCATACTCCTTAGCGACCGCCTTTTCAACGACCAGGGCCCGATTAAGGTGCTGGCAGCCCTGAACAGCTAGGTGGATTCCTAACGGCTTCAAAGTATCGATGATTGTCTTCACAATGGCCCGGCCGATCTCAATGCTCGAATCTTCACCGATCTGGCCCCCACGCACCTCACTCGTACTCAGGCCTAAGACAAAGATATCGCCAGCCTCGAGGTGGGCCTGCTCGAGTAGCTCGGTTAGGCCCTGCTTAGTTTGTTGCTTGATTTGGTTCAAATCTACCATATAATCAATCACTCTCTCTTTTTTCTCATATCAATCTCATCAATTGTTAATCATTTTAACATACCTAAAGAAAACCGTCACCTCGTTTCCGAAGTGGCGGTTATTTTATTTATCTCGGATCTGGATCAGCCCGCTTAACCAATTGCATAATTAGGTAATCACGCGCATCCTGTTCTGACATTTTAACTCCATTAATGGTCAATGGTCCGGCCTCTAATTCCGTAGCATCTCCACGGCCCTTCAGGATTCGATCAACCAGCTCTGGATTATCATAGTATCGGTCCAGCAGTTCTGCCGTCGAAAGCTGCCGCAGAACATCAGCATAGGCCTGGTTCTTTTCCATTCGCATCTTAACAAGTTCCCCCTCTCACTTAAGTTGATTGCTCTTTATTATAGCACTTCTGTAGTATAGCGCTAAATTATTGTACTCGCAGTGCTAATATCATCCTTTATCCCAACGCATTATATACTCGACATTTCCCGTTTCGTCAATTTGACGATGGATAATCTCTAAGTCTTGTCGTTGATAAAACTGAACAGCCAGAGAGTTCTTACCATAAACCGAAAGCGTGAACGAGGGATGGCTCTTCTTCACCGCCCCTAAAAGCTGCGTTCCGATCCCCTGGTCACGAAACCCATCTTTGACAAATAAGCCCGCGAGGTAATCATCCTGAAGGCCTGCGAATCCCAAGACCGTTGGACCATCGACGGCAACTAGCACCTCAGCCTTCAATAGTGCATCACGAACCATGGAACGATGATCAATCCAATAGCTTTGATCGACAAAGGGATGAGCACTGATGTTACTCGCGAGCCAGATATCCATAATCTGACTAAGATCGGCTGACTGAAACTTTCTAATAACCATTCTGTGTCTCCTCATCTTGTCTGTTGTATTTAATTATATTTTAAGACAAAAAACGGTCTGAAACGCATCTAGAATTGTTTCAGACCGTTCATTGCTCAACGCCATCTTTATGGTTTCAAAGAAATATTTTTTCAGGGAGTATTATTTCTTAAGAGAGAGTCTGCGAAGAGCAATGTCTTTTATTCAATTGTAGCGTTGTGACTATTCATGACGCTTCTTCGTGGCGCCAAGGCCAAGACTAGCAGTAACTGCCAAGCCCATCAGACCAAGGGCAGCTGCTGAAACGGCATCATTATTACCAGTTTGTGGCAACGTTGAGTGCTTCTTAGTTGACTTACTAATGCCATAACTAGTGTGGCTGACGACTGGCTGAACCGTGGAGCCCATGTACGTATTAGCACCAGTGTTAGCCAGGTTCATTGGAGTATTCGTGTTCGAGCTCGTTGGTGCACCTGGGTAAACTGAATTTGTGGAGCCATTTGGCGTATTCGAATTCGTTGGCGTGCCAGGGTTGACCGGAGTTTCAGAATTGTTGTTTGGATTCTCCGGTGTTACCGGCGTGGTCGGGTTCTCTGGGTTGGTTGGCGTATTCGGATTCTCTGGATTCGTCGGCGTTTCAGGATTAGTCGGGTTCGTTGGCGTGGTTGGTTGACCTGTCTTGCTGTAGGTTACCGTAACGGCAATGTCACCAGAAGTCTGATCAATATTATCGATTTCCTTAACGTTACCGTTACCATCGTCGTAACCATCCTGAACCTTAACCGTGTAGCCATCGATTGCTGGAGTTTCTACCGCTGCGAAGGAGTTACCATCCTTAGCCGTCCAAGTGATGTTCTTGGTCTGATCCTTCAGTTCATGACCATTAGCGTCCGTCCACTTCTTCGTAACCGCGTCATAGTAAGCTGTTCCAGTGAAGTGCAGTTGCGTCGTCTTGTCGGCTGGTGTCAGGTCGTCAGCACCAACATAGTGAACCGTCTCCGTGACCGTCTTGGTGAGGTCAGTGTCCTTCAAGCCATTGCCTGGCTTATCAGGGGTAACTGGTACGATCTGGTGTTCAACCTTGATGACCACGTTGGTCGTGCCCTTAGTGATTTCACCTGGAACCGTGACATCCGGGTTAGTAACCTTGTAGCCGGCATCTTCCAACTTCTTGATGGTGCCAGGCTTATCAAAGTCAACCTTAGTCCCGGTCTTTTGGGTACCACTGGTCCAGCCGTAGTCAGGCAAGTTCTGACCGGTCGTGGTATCAGTTACGATGACGTTAACGACACCTTCATCCTTGGTTGGAACGTTGTAGATAACGTTAGTATCCTTACCAGGGTCCTTTGGCGTAACCGTTGGCGTTTCTGGAGTATAGCCCGGAACGGTTGGCACTGGTTCATCTGGTGTGACCTTCGTTGGGTCATTTGGATCCGTTGGGTATTGTGGTGTTGGTACATTCGGAATTGGGTTACCGTTTGGATCAACTGGCACAATCTTGCCGTTTGGTGCGTAGGTAACCGTGACTTCCTTAGTCAGGTCGTCTGGAGTAATGGTCGTGCCACCAGCACTAGCCTTATCGGCATGGTAACCAGGAACAACTGGTGTCGCAACATTACCGAAGGTGTGGCTGGCCACGCTCCAACCAGAGTCCTTGATGATCTTGCCCGTGACGTTATCGAAGGTGATCGTCTTGGTGAAGTCGAAGCTCTGCGTATTATCGGCAGGGGTCTTGTCACCGGCACCAACGTAGTGAATCGTCTGCGTACCAGTCTTCTTCAGGTTGTTAAGGTCAGTCCCGTCTGGGTATTTTGGTCCGTTTGGATTGTTAGGATCAACTGGCTGACCTGGTGTCCCTGGCTGGCCTGGGGTAACCGTCGTGGTGCCGTGCTCAACGTTGATAACGACGTTGGTCTCACCCTTAGTGATTTCACTTGGAACAGTGACATCAGGATTAAGAACCTTGTAACCAGCATTCTCCAGATCCTTGATCGTCGTTGGCTTATCAAAATCAACCTTGGTGCCCGTCTTCTGGGTGCCACTGGTCCAACCGTACTTAGGCAGGTTCTGACCAGTCGTGGTGTCGTGAACGATGACGTTAACAATACCTTCGTCTTGAGTTGGTTCATGGTAAACCACTTCCGTATCCTTGCCAGGATCCTTTGGCGTAACCGTTGGCGTTTCTGGGGTCATGCCTGGAACGTTTGGTACTGGTTCGTCTGGTGTGACCTTAGATGGGTCGGTTGGATCCGTTGGATATTGTGGTGTTGGCACATTTGGAATTGGTTTGCCATTTGGATCAACAGGGACAATCTTCCCGTTTGGTGCGTAGGTAACCGTGACTTCCTTAGTCAGGTCAGTTGGTGTAATAGTCGTCTCACCAGCACTGGCCTTGTCAGCGTGGTAACCCTGAACAACTGGAGTATCGACTCTGCCGAAGGTGTGGCTTGAAACATTCCAACCAGAGTCATTGATGATCTTACCTGTGACATTGTCAAAGGTGATCGTCTTGGTGAAGTCAAAGCTCTGCTTATTGTCGGCAGGTGTCTTATCACCGGCACCAACGTAGTGGATCGTCTGGGTCCCGGTCTTCTTCAGGTTGTTAAGATCCGTGCCAGATGGGTACTTTGGCCCGTTTGGATTATTCGGATCAACTGGCTCACCAGGTTTGCCTGGAGTCTTTGGCGTAACTGTCGTGGTCTTGTGCTCAACATAGATAGTAATGTTGGTAGTACCCTTAGTGATCTCGCCTGGAATGGTTACATCTGGGTTAAGGATCTTATAACCAGCATTCGTAAGCTTCGTGATGGTGTTAGCCTTGTCGTAATCAACCTTAGTGCCAACTTTATTGGTGTTACTTGTCCAATTATATTCAGGCAGGTTTTGACCAGTGGTTGTATCGTGAACAAAGACATTGACAACCCCTTCGTCCTGGGTTGGTTCATGGTAAACCACTTCCGTATCCTTGCCAGGGTTCTTTGGCGTAACCGTTGGTGTTTCTGGCGTCATCCCTGGAACATTCGGTACTGGTTCATCTGGCGTTACTCTGGATGGATCAGTTGGGTCAGTTGGGTATTGTGGTGTTGGTACATTCGGAATTGGCTTGCCATTTGGATCAACTGGAATGATCTTGCCGTTCGGTGCATAGGTAACCGTAACGGTGTAGTCAGCGTCGGTATTATGAATAATGGCATTATCAACGTTGATCTTATCCTGACTATCCCGGTCAACATTCGTAACGTGGTAACCATCAACAACTGGGGTCTTTTCTCCGGTAACCATTTGAGTATCAGATGACCAAGTTAATGGAGTAATCCATTCACCTGTTACCTTGTCAAGAATACCCTTTTGAGTGAAGGTGACAGGTTGTTGAACATCCTTTGGTGTCTTATCACCAGCGCCAACGTAATGAATGGTCCGCGTAATTGTCTTCGTCAAGCTGTCTTTGTCAGTGCCACTTGGGTACTTCGGACTATTTGGATTCTTTGGATTAATTGGCTGCCCAGGGGTACCTGGAGTATCAGGCGTTACCGGTACAGTCTGGTGTTCAACGTAGATAGTAGCGGTATATGTACCCTTAGCAATCTCACTTGGAATAGTTACATCTGGGTTGATAACCTTGTAACCGGCATTCTCAAGATTTGTGATTGTGCCTGGCTTATCGAAATCAACTTTGGTTCCAACTTCTTTGGTATGGCTTGTCCAACCGTAGTCTGACAGGGTTTGTCCAGTAGTTTCATCCTTTACAATGACATTGACAACCCCTTCATCCTTAGCCGGTACCCGGTAAACAACATCGGTATCAGTGCCTGGATCACTTGGCGTAACCGTTGGCTGATCAGGAGTCCAGCCCGGAATAGTTGGTACTGGCTCATCCGGTGTTACCTTAGTGACATCTGTTGGATCAGTTGGATATTGTGGTGTTGGTGCATTCGGAATTGGCTTACCGTTTGGATCAACAGGAATGATCTTGCCGTTCGGTGCATAGGTAACCGTGACTTCTTTGGTCAGATCGGTTGGAGTGACCGTCGTCTTACCAGCACTTGTCTTATCAGCGTGGTAGCCTTGAATAAATGGCGTATTAACATTGCCAAATGTATGGCTAGTAACGTTCCAACCAGTGTCCTTAATATCTTTCCCTGTGACATTATCGTGGGTGATCGTCTTGGTGAAGTCAAAGCTCTGCTTGTTATCAGCTGGCGTCTTATCACCGGCACCAACGTAATGAATTGTCTGGGTCCCAGTCTGCTTTATAATGTTATCCGTTGTACCATGAACGAAGTCAATATAGAAAGTTTGAATCTTTGAGCCATCATTATCAAAGGCAGCATCAGCTGGAAAACCATTATTTTTGAGAACGTAACCCTTGCTCTCCAAATTCTTAATCTTATTATCGACATTAGGATCAGTAATCGTTTGCCCAGCAACACCAGTCAAATTGTTATCTTGATCTAAGACCACCGGATTGCCACTATTGTCTTTACTGTCAAGATCACGGTAAAGAACTTGCGCCTGTTGCGTCTGGCTGTAGATGACAGTAAATTCAATATTTTTATCGGCGGTTGTACTTTGCGATCCAATAATAGGCTTATCAGCAGTATAACCCGCGATTTGTGGGCTATCTACTTGTGGGAAGTTAACAGGAACAGTAGACCAGTCAAGCCAGTTAACTTGTCCTTCCTTTGTACTGTCAAAATACCCTGTCTTATAGACTGTTTGGCTTTGAACCTTATCATCTTTTGCTTTAGTTCCATCACTATACTTATAGTGAATTGTTTCGGTTACTGTCTTTGAGGTGTCCTTATCTGTAATAACACTAGTTGGTATTTGAGTATGGAGCGTTGCCCAAGCATAGGTCTCTTGAGGAGTAGCATCAACACTAAACTCTACTACAGCTGTGTTTCCTGAAAGCTTATCAATTCCAGCTCCTACGTACGTACCATCTGGGCCGTAAGTATCCCAAAAGCTTGTTTCTGTCTTTCCAGTTTGAGGATTAACCCAAGCTGTTGATTCATTTGGTTCATCAGCATACAGCCAACCATTTGAATGTACCGAAATAGTACTGCCCGGAAGAGGAAGTGCCTCTCCATTAACAACACGCACTTTTTCAATGTGATGGTATGAAGAATAGTTATTTAGTGAACCTAGGACAAAGTATGCAGCCGATCCATTGTCACTGTTGTCGAATACAACCTGATCCTTCTGATCATTATCATAAAATAGTTGTACTGTAGCAGTTACATTATCTATGCCACTGTACCAAAATCCTGCATAGAAGTTATTGTAAAGAGAAAGACTACCAGTAGTATTACCATTTCTTGTATCAATCTTAAAGTTGTTGAAAGTTACTACTATACTCTTAATTGCTTTACCGTTAAAGTTGCTATTTCTTAATCCTGAATACGTTATCTTTACTACATCACTATCTTGATTAATAGGAATCCGTACAGTAGATTTATACGGATTACCATACACATTTGGATTGTCCCCAGTAGCAGGTGTAACATTAACCGCAGTGCCATCTAGTGTGGCGCTTACATTAGCATCCGGTTCTTGCTGTATGGAAAGCTTTTGTAACTTTTGATACTCATTAGATGTTGTCGGCGTACTTTGATCATTGGTACTAGCTGGCATTACACCTTGACTAGTATTATCTTGCACAGCTGATTGTGCTAAACTACCAGCATCATTCTTCCCTACTTGTTGTGGGTTAATTTGTAAGGTACTGGTGGCATTGCTTGCAGTCGAAGCAGAGGCGGAAGCAACGTTAGTAGTATTAATATTGTTGACTGAGCTTGCTTCATTAGTAGCCTGTTGAGCAGTTGCACTTTGAGAAACAGGCGCACTAGAGTTACCAGCCGTGCTTGTCTGTGTCCCGGTCTTCAAAGCCACTGCTTGATTAGTCTCCGCGCTATTTACATTAGTCGTTTGCGTTGCGTTACCATTATTGTTGGTAGCTGCAGGTGTTGCATCCGCGTGAACGTTTGCCATATTGCCACCAAAATAGAAAGTTGTCCCCAATAGAACTGAAGCGACACCGATGCCCAATTTCCGTAAACCAAAATGAGGTACCCGTTGTGAATTCAACAGTTCTTTTTGATATTTGTTATTTTTTGAAACCATCATTAATTCTCCCTTTCTATCAGAATTGGCTTATCACCGCTCCTTACTCCTAATTTAGAGCGGTGACAAAGTACACATCATAAAAGTATTATTAGTATTTTTATTATCTAACAAATTTAATTCTAAGAAAAAAAAAAAAAAAAGGCTTTACAGCCTCACCCTATTAATCTAGTTATAACTAATTTAAAACAATTAATCACAAATACTGATATCATGCGCTTTAGGAATAGCGCTGTTTTCTTTGTAAGCGCACTAAAAAATTATCAAATATGTTTAATTTATCATATGTCATTCAATTGCCTAATCAATCAGCGATAATGTGAATTATCTGATAAAAAAGTACGAATCACCACCTCTGATGACTCGTACTTTTGGTTAATGTTGAATAGCGATACGATATAATATGATTAGTACTAATATGGAGTGAAAATTTTGGAAGCAGATAAATACCTTAAACTAATCAACGAAGAGCTCGCTAAGCTCCCGGACTATGTCAATGAATACTACCTTGGGACTAACCATGCCGTTACGACAACCTACCAGTATTTGACGGAGATCCGGCGCTTTTTCGACTGGCTACGGGTTAGTGGCCTGGTCGATGCCAAGGATAACCAGAGTATCCCCGTCGAGGCTCTGTCTAAGCTCCGTCGAAATGACATCATGCTGTACATTGACCATCTGAAGCACAGCACCAACGCCCAGGGCCACCTGAACTCGCCGACCTCCATCAATCGGTCTATCAATGCCCTACGCTCATTATTTAAGTTCCTGACGGTCACCGCTGACGTCAAGGATGGTGAACCTTACTTCTACCGCAATGTCATGCTGAAGATCGATTCGCTTAACGATACCAAGACGTTGAACTACCGCGCCCACGCCCTAGCCTCCCACATGTACCGTGGTCAGATGAAGTTTGACTTCATTAACTTCATTGAGAACGAATACCCACAAAAGTGCGATAAGCGTGCCCGGCGACCGTTTAAGCATAACCGGGAACGCGACATTGCCATCATCACTCTCATCCTCGGTACCGGAGTTCGGGTCTCCGAGGCCGCTAACGTCAACCTGGGTGACCTCAATCTCAAGCAACAGCTCCTCGACGTTACCCGGAAAGGTGGCCAGCGGGACTCGGTACCCATTGCACCCTGGGCAATCCCTTATCTGAAGAACTATCTGCAGGTCCGAGCGCAGCGCTACCACGCCGTCAAGAAAGATGTTGCCTGCTTCTTGACGATCTATCACGGTGAAACTAGAAGGATGACCGCCAATTCCATCGAGCGAATGGTTAAAAAGTATTCAACTGCCTTCGGTCATCCCCTAACGCCGCACAAGCTCCGCCACACCCTCGCTTCAGAGCTCTATGACGTCACCAAGGACCAAGTTCTGGTAGCCCAGCAACTAGGTCAAAAGGGGACCTCCGCAACCGATCTTTATACCCACGTGGACCAGAAGCAGCAACGAAAGGCTCTGCAGGAAATCAGTGACCATCCTGATAAACACTGTGAACGAACTCGGCAATAAATGACCGAGGTTCCAGATCTACACGGCTACGATAGCTCATATAGAATCCGGAAAACGTTTAGGCT
>CAMCCW010000057.1 GCA_945873395.1 uncultured Lactobacillus sp.
CGAGTGGGCCAAGACCAAGCGCCGGGTGGCCTCCAAGGTCGAGGACATTGCCGACGAGTTGGTCGATCTCTATTCGAAACGGGAGACAGCCAAGGGGTATGCCTTCCCGGAGGACGATTACCTGCAGAAGCAGTTTGATGCCAACTTTCCGTATACGGAGACTCGGGATCAGTTGCGTAGTATCAATGAGATTAAGCAGGACATGGAAAAGGCTAAGCCGATGGACCGGCTCCTGGTCGGAGATGTCGGCTATGGGAAGACCGAAGTTGCCATGCGCGCCATCTTCAAGGCGGTTGCGGGTGGTAAGCAAGTGGCCTTCCTGGTGCCCACCACCGTCCTGGCCCAGCAGCACTACGACACCATGACCAAGCGGTTTGCGGGCTTCCCAATTAAGATTGCCTTGATGTCACGTTTTAAGACCAATAAGGAGCTTAAGGAGACCGACGCTGAGCTAGCAGCTGGTAAAGTTGACGTGGTCGTGGGGACCCACCGGATTCTTTCCAAAGATGTCCGCTTCAAGGACCTCGGTCTGGTGATTGTTGACGAGGAGCAGCGCTTTGGGGTCAAGCACAAGGAGCGCCTCAAAGAGTTAAAGAACAACGTTGATGTTTTGACTCTGACGGCGACCCCGATCCCGCGGACCCTCCACATGTCAATGCTGGGAGTGCGGGACCTCTCCGTCCTGGAGACCCCACCAGCGGGACGTTTTCCAATTCAGACCTACGTCATGGAACAAAACGACGGTGCCATTCGTGACGGTATCATGCGTGAAATGCAGCGTGGGGGCCAGGTCTACTACCTCCACAACCGGGTTAGTGATATTGAAGAAACCGTCGCTAAACTGAAGGAGCTTGTTCCGGAGGCCGCCATTGGCTATATCAATGGTCAGATGAGTGAAAATGAACTGGAGACAGTCTTGTACGAGTTTATCCAGGGTAACTACGACGTCCTAGTAACGACCTCGATTATTGAGACGGGGGTCGATATTCCCAACGTCAACATGCTTTTTGTGGAGAACGCGGACCGAATGGGGCTGGCTCAGCTCTACCAGATCCGGGGGCGGATCGGCCGGAGTAATCGGGTGGCCTACGCCTACTTCATGTACCAGCCGAATAAGGTTCTCACTGAACTGGGTGAGAAACGGCTGGCCGCGATCCGAGACTTCACGGAACTGGGCTCTGGTTTCAAGATCGCAATGCGGGACTTGGCAATCCGGGGAGCCGGAAACTTGCTCGGGAAACAGCAGCACGGCTTCATCGACTCGGTTGGTTATGACCTCTACTCAGCCATGCTCAGCGATGCGGTGGCCAAGAAGCAGGGGAAGAAGATCAAGCCGACTGCCGATGCCGAGGTTGAACTCGGGGTTGAGGCCTACTTGCCAGATAGCTACATTGATGACCAGCAACAGAAGATCGAACTTTACAAGAGTATTCGGCAGGCTGGTGACGATGCGGAACTGCTGGATATTCAGGGTGACCTGATTGACCGCTTTGGTGATTACCCAACGGCGGTCGGTAACCTGTTGCTGATCAGTAAGCTGAAACGGCGGGCCGACCTGGCACTGATTGCCCAGATTAAACGGCAGCGGGATAACATCATGATCACCTTCAGTCCAAAAGGAAGCCGGTTGGTCAAAGCAGCGGAGATCATTAAGCAGCTAGCCAAGACCCACTTCAAGGCAACCCTCGGCGAAACCGATCAGCAGTTAACGGTTCGGCTGGTCACTCAACCAAAGATGACGACGGCGGACTGGCTTAACCAACTGTTGAAGTTTGTTGGTGGCCTGGCGGACGTCGTTCAGAATAATAATCAGGCAGCATAAAAACGGAGGATTAATAAAATGCGATTAGATAAATTCTTAAAAGTTTCACGGATCATCAAGCGGCGCTCAGTTGCTAAGGAGATTGCTGACCAGGGGCGGATTCTGGTTAATGACCGGCCGGCTAAGTCATCGAGTAAGGTGGCAGCTGGTGATACCCTGACGATCAAGTTTGGTAACAAGACCGAGGTGGTTAAGATCAATCAGATTGTAGAGACCACCAAGAAGAGCGAGGCCGAAGACATGTATGAGATTATCGACGAGAAGTACGCCGAGAATTTTGATTAGTAATATAAAAAAGTTGATAATTTGTTCGATAGATTATGGACAATGGGGCAGTTGCACTGATATACTGGTTTAGAAAATAAAGTTTTGAAAGTAAGGAGGAGAATCATAATTGAAGAATCGTAAAGTTGTTCAGCTTGAGACTCCTCATACCCAGCAAATGAGCATGGATCGTCGGGCCCGCCGGCGGGTACATGTACGGCGTTGCGAGCGGATTGTGGCGGTCTTCTTGCTCATCTTCCTTTTCCTGGGCTTCCAGATTGTGCGGAGCCGCCAATCATTGGCAAAGGTTAACACCAACATCCACCAGACGGAGATCCAACTGGCGGATCAAAAAGCCAAGGGGCGGGAATTAAACCAGCAGGTTAAGCAGCTGCATGATCCCGAATACATTCAGCAGGTGATTCGCTCCAAGTATAATTACTCCAAGCAGGGCGAAACGGTTTATAATCTTGATAATTAATAAAGGTCGCGCGGGTCAGTCGAAAGATCAGATCCGCGCGATTTTTCGCTTGATTTAGCATTAATAATGGTTCAAACTATACTTGTTTATCGAAATTTGTATGGTATACTCATTACAATATAATTACAAAAATGATTAGATGATTAGACGATTCGAGGAGGATCTTAGAGTTTCATGGCAATTGAAGTGGGAGCAAAGGTTTCAGGTAAGGTTTCAGGAATTACAAACTTTGGTGCGTTCGTTGATCTGGACGATAACCAAACGGGACTGGTACACATCAGCCAGATTTCTGATAAGTACATTAAAGACATTCACGATGTCTTGTCAGTAGGAGACACGGTAACGGTTAAGGTTACCCGGATTGGTGACGATGGTAAGATCGCCCTTTCAATGAAAGCGGCCGCCCCACACGAACATCACGAAGGCCATGAACATGGTCACTTCGATCATCGTCAACACGGTGAAGGTCGGCATTTCCACCACGAGCGTAACAATGACTTCCGTGGTCACCGTGATAACTACCGTGACCGTGGTGGCTTTAACAACAATCGGCACCATAACAGTCGCCAACACGAAGACTTTGATGACATGTTGGCTGGCTACTTAAAGGAAAGTGAATCTCGTCTGTCCACCCTTAAGCGGCAGACAGATGGTAAGCGTGGCGGCCGTGGCGGTCGGCGGAGCTAACATGACGCAGAACATACTTAAACAATTTGAGCGGCACCTCAGGCAGGGCCGCTTTTTTGCTAAGAATGACCTGGTGGTGGTAGCCGTCTCGACAGGGGTAGACTCGATGGTCCTGCTCGACCTCTTACAACGCCTTCCGGATGACCTGCGTCCGCGACTGTTGGTGGCCCATGTGAACCACGAATTACGTGAGCAGAGTACCGTCGAGGAAGCCTACCTGACTGCGTACTGTAAACAGGCGGGGCTGGCGCTACAAGTAGCTCATTGGCCTAAGACAACCCACCCTGAACATGGGGTTGAGGAGGCGGCGCGCCAGTTTCGCTATGCCTTCTTCAAGCATTTGCTGACCGAATACCATGCCACCACGGTGGTGACGGCTCACCATGCTAACGACCTGGCCGAGACAATGCTGATGAAGCTCACTCGTGGTGGTCAATTGGATCAGCTCGTTGGCATTCGCGACCAGCGGCCACTGGGGGCGGGTAAACTCGTTCGCCCCTTGTTGCTCTTCACCAAAGCTGACCTGTACCGGTATGCCCGGGCGCGGGACTTGAGGTGGTTTGAAGATGCGACCAATCAGGAGCTGACGGTGGCCCGTAATCGTTACCGCCACCAGATAATTCCGGCCCTGGAGCGGGAGAACCCTCAGCTGATTTCCCACTTGCTTGATTACCGGAATCAATTAGCGGAACTGCTGGCTTGGCGAAACCAGGAGCTTGCGCAATTGTTAGCCAATGTGCAAGTTGACCATCATCTGCAACTGAGCGCTTTGCAACAATTGCCTCGTTTCCAGCAGACCGAATTATTGCGCTACTGGCTGGAGCAGGTTGGCGTAACGGACCTTAAGGCGGAACTGATTGCCCAGCTTTGCCAAGCATTGAATAACACCCAGAAGCCCCAGGAACGGTTTGACCTTCCGGGAGAACTTATCTTGGTTAAGGACTACGAAAAATGCTGGTTAGAAAATATCAACAAATTACCGTCCCAGCAGCAAAAAGCGCCGACGTATATGGTAAAATTGGGCCAACAGTACCCAATTGATAAGCAGCAGAAAATGCTGGTGACGACTACACGGGAGGCCTTTGCGGCTGACGACCAGGTGATGGAGATGTGGCTAGCACCAGATCAGCTCCCCTTAATGTTGCGTCCCTGGCAGCCTGGTGACCAGCTTCGCCTTAGAGGTGGCGGTCATCAGCTCGTTCACCGGGTCCTGATTGACCAGAAGGTAGCAGTGGCCGAACGGCGTACACAATTAGTCCTGGTTGATGCGCAGGGGATGGTGGTCTGGCTTCTTGGCCGTAAGTGGAGTTGGTTTGACCGCCCTGACGACTACCGTCAACACTGGCAGCGACTGTTTATTGGGATCACAAAACAAAGAGGAGAAGACTTATGAATAACGATATCGAAAAAGTCCTTTTTAGTAAGGAAGATATCCAGGCGGCGACGGATCGCCTGGCCAAACAGCTTTCGGATGAGTATCGGGACAAGAACCCATTGATCATCTCGGTCTTGACCGGGGCAGTCCTGTTTACTGTTGATATGATTGAGAAGATGGACATCATGGCTCAGCTTGACTTCATCGACATCTCAACTTACTTTGGCGGTGCCCAGTCCACGGGTAAGCTGACTTTGATCCATGACCTGACGACCGATGTCAAAGGCCGGAACGTCCTGATCATGGAGGACATCGTGGATAGTGGTCACACCCTTAAGTTCTTGATTGACCTTTTGAAGGAACGGGGTGCGAAGAGCATCAAGACCGCTACCATGATGGATAAGCCAGAAGGTCGGCAGTATGACGTCAAGGTTGATTACTATGGGGTCCGGGTACCTAATGAGTTCCTAGTTGGCTACGGCTTAGACTACAAGGGCTACTACCGGAACCTTCCTTACATTGGCATTCTGAAGCCTTCTGTCTACCAAGAAGACTAGGACTTAAATTGGGCATTTAATTAATGGTCAATATTTGTCAAGTATGCTATTATAGTGGGTACAATTATTAAAATTGATGCTGGTAGTTAGGAGGTTGTTATGAACAACAATCGTAGGAACAATAATTTCACTCATAACGTTCTCTTCTACGCCGTGATGTTCTTATGTATTATGGGGATTGTCTACTTCTTCTTTGGTGGCAATCAGACCAACAGTCAAAGTAAGACTGTTTCCCAGAGTGAGTTCATCTCAGAACTGAAGACCAACAAGGTTAAGAGTGTCCAGCTACAACCAAACGGTGGAGTGTACAAGGTCACTGGGACTTACCGTAAGCCACAGGCCAACAACGATGACTCCACTAACGGCTTTGCACTAGCACCACAACGTAACAACAAGGTTTCACACTTCCAAGGTTCCGTCCTGCAGAGCGACGTGACGGTTAGCCAATTGCAACGCTACGCCAACAAGCATGACGTTAAGCTGAGTACGCGGGCCGAGGAATCCAACAGTGTTTGGATGAACTTGCTGCTGACGGTTCTGCCACTGGTCATCATGATTTTCTTCTTCTACATGATGATGGGCCAAGCTGGCCAAGGTGGCGGTGGCCGTGGAGTGATGAGCTTTGGTAAGACCAAGGCTAAGCCAGCGGACCCGAAGAAAAACAAGGTTCGCTTCTCTGACGTTGCCGGTGAAGAGGAAGAAAAGCAGGAATTGGTTGAAGTTGTTGAATTCCTGAAGAATCCGAAGAAGTTCACCCGTCTTGGTGCCAAGATTCCATCTGGGGTCTTGCTGGAGGGGCCTCCGGGTACTGGTAAGACCTTGCTGGCCAAGGCCGTTGCTGGTGAATCTGGTGTTCCATTCTTCTCGATCTCCGGTTCTGACTTCGTTGAAATGTTCGTCGGTGTTGGTGCCAGCCGTGTTCGGGACCTGTTTGACCAGGCCAAGAAGGCGGCTCCAGCGATCATCTTCATCGATGAAATTGATGCCATCGGTCGGCGCCGTGGAAACGGCATGGGCGGCGGTAATGACGAACGTGAGCAGACCCTGAACCAATTACTGGTTGAAATGGATGGGTTCCAGGGGGACGAAGGAGTCATCGTGATGGCGGCGACGAACCGTTCTGATGTCCTTGATCCAGCCCTCCTGCGGCCAGGTCGTTTTGATCGGAAGATCCTGGTTGGTCGTCCCGATGTTAAGGGTCGTGAAGCCATCCTGCGGGTTCACGCCAAGAACAAGCCAATCGCATCGGATGTTGATCTGAAGGAAATTGCCAAGCAAACCCCTGGTTTTGTTGGGGCCGACCTGGCAAACCTGCTGAACGAAGCGGCCTTACTGGCAGCCCGGCGGGGCAAGAACGAGATTGATGCTTCTGATCTGGATGAAGCTGAAGATCGGGTCATTGCGGGACCAGCTAAGCACGACCGGGTCGAATCTGCCCAAGAGCGGAAGACCGTGGCTTACCACGAGGCCGGACACACGATTGTTGGTCTGGTCTTAAACGATGCCCGGGTTGTCCACAAGGTAACGATTGTGCCACGTGGTCGAGCCGGCGGTTATGCTATCATGCTGCCGCGTGAAGACGAGATGCTGATGTCCAAGAAGAATGCCAAGGAACAGATCGCCGGTTTGATGGGTGGTCGCGCGGCTGAAGAGTTAATCTTCAAGTCCCAGTCCTCTGGTGCTTCTAACGACTTCGAGCAGGCTACCCAGATCGCACGGGCCATGGTTACCCAATACGGGATGAGCGAGAAGATCGGGCCGGTTGAACTGCAGAGTTCTGGTCAGGTCTTTACTGGCCAAGGCTACGATCAAGCACCATACTCTGAGAAGACGGCGGCCTTAGTGGATGAAGAAATTCGGCGGATCTTAAATGAAGGTCACGAACAGGCTCTCCACATCATTGAGACGCACCGTGAACAGCACAAGGCGATTGCTGAGGCATTGCTGAAGTACGAGACCCTGAATGAGAAGGAAATTCTCAGTCTTTATAAGACGGGGAAGATTCCGGAAAAGGATCACGCTGCTGCCGATGAGAAGGCTTATGCCCAAACTTTTGAAGAATCCAAGCGGGCACTTGAACGCATGGAAGACGCAAAGCGGGACAGCCGGAACGAATCTACTGACGAGGATCAGGCTAAGAATGATCAGCCAGCATCAACTGATGACCATCCTACTGATCAAAGTGATCAAAATAACCAAAATGATCATGATGACTCAACAGATTCCGATCACCGTGAATAGTAAAATGCTAAAATAGGAGCGAGACATCAAAGCGTGTCGCTCCTATTTTTGATTTGAGGGGGAAATTATTATGAAGACAACAGATTACTTAGTAAAGAGCATGACCAAGGATGGCAAATTCCGGGCCTATGCCGTGAATGCCACCCAGCCGGTCGAGAAGGCCCACGAAATTCATGACACCTGGAGCGCTTCCTCAGCCGCTCTGGGGCGGACCCTGGTTGGGACTCTTCTGCTGGCCACTGCCGGCCTGCAAGGCGAAGCTGGGATGACGGTTAAGATTCAGGGGAACGGTCCTGTCGGCTACATCGTCGCTGACGGAACGGCCAAGGGAACTGTTAAGGGCTATATGGGGAATCCCCACGTCAACTTGCCAAGCAATGACAAGGGAAAGATCGACGTTGCCGGGGCAGTCGGCACGAAGGGCACCCTGTCCGTTACCAAGATGGCACCCGGTGATAAGACGCCATACACCGGTGAGGTTAACCTGGTTTCGGGTGAGCTCGGTGACGACTTTACCTACTACCTAGCCCAGTCTGAACAAATCCCGTCAGCAGTTGGTCTGTCCGTATTCGTTAATACCGACGACAGCATTGAAGTTGCTGGGGGCTTCATGATTCAGGTTATGCCTGGAGCATCCGATGAGGAGATCAGTAAGCTGGAGAAGACCCTTAAGGGCATGCCACTGGTTTCAGAGATGTTGCGGGATGGTGACACGCCGGAGGACATCCTGACCAAGATGTTCGGTGACGACCTGAAGATTCTTGATAAGATGCCGGTTCGTTACGAATGTGATTGCTCTAAGCAGCGGTTTGCTCGAGCCCTCGAGAGTATCTCAACTAAGGATTTGAAGAAGCTGATCGATGAAGACCACCACGCTGAGACGGTTTGCCAATTCTGCGGTAAGAAGTACGAGTTCAGTGAAGACGAGCTCCAATTAATTTACGATAAGAAGGTTGCCGATGCTGAGGCCGATAAGGAAATTGCCGAAAAGCAAAAGAAGGCCGATGATAAGAAGGACCAGCAGTAGTTTGTTTGGTCTGGCTGATTAGATGTGCTATGATAGTTGGGTTATCGGACATTAAAAATAAGCGGGAAGTGGCAGGCCAACCCAGTTCCCGAGAAGATAATGAGGTGAAAAAATGAAGTGGAAGATCGGTGACGTGGAGATTCCTAATCAAGTGGTAGTTGCCCCGATGGCGGGTGTGACTAACTCAGCCTTCCGGGTAATCTGTAAGGAGTTTGGTGCGGGCTACGTTGTCTGTGAGATGATTTCCGACCGGGGAATCATGTACCATAACAAGCGGACCCTGAACATGATGAATGTCGACCCAAGTGAGCACCCGATGGGAATTCAAATCTTCGGTGGAACTAAGGAGACCCTGGTGGAGGCGGCTAAGTACGTTGACGAGCACACCGCTGCTGATGTGATTGACATCAACATGGGCTGCCCAGTCAACAAGGTCGTCAAGACCGATGCTGGTGCCCGCTGGTTGCTCGATCCCAACAAGGTTTATGAAATGGTATCCTACGTAACGGACGCGGTTAAGAAGCCCGTTACGGTCAAGATGCGGACTGGCTGGGACGATAAGCACATTTACGCAGTCGAAAATGCCCTGGCGGCTGAACGGGCTGGGGCGAGTGCGATTGCCATGCACGGCCGAACCCGAAAACAGATGTATACGGGACACGCCGATTGGAATATACTAAAAGAAGTAGCTGATCATTTGACGATTCCGTTCATGGCTAATGGTGATATCCGGACGCCGGAAGATGCCAAGAAGGTTCTCGACATGACCGGGGCCACGGCCGCAATGATCGGTCGGGCCGCCATGGGGAATCCATGGATGCTGACCCGGACCGAGCACTACCTGGAGACCGGTGAATTGCTGCCGGAAGCTACCCCTGCCGAGAAGATCAGGATGGCTAAGGAACACCTGAACCGCCTGATTGATCTCAAGGGTGAGTACGTTGGTGTACGTGAATTCCGGGGGCTGTCGACCTACTATCTGAAGGGCATTCCGCGTTCTGCTCGGACCAAGGCGGCCCTGGTGGAAGCCGAGACGCGCGACCAGATGAACGAGATCTTTGACCGCTTCGCTGAACAGACGGCAGAGCGGGAAATGAAGCGGGCTGCACGAAAGCAAGCTCAATAAGAGGAGGAAAATTTAGTGTCACAAGAACTAG